>NZ_JBEXLM010000008.1:0-245383 GCF_040609975.1 Micromonospora sp. NPDC004551
TGCGTCGCCCGGGCGGCCCCCCCACGTCGCCCGGGCCAAACTCCCACAACCCCCCCCCGGGGGCGGGGGGGGGGGGGGGGGCGGGGGGGGCCCCCCCGCGGCGCCCCTCCGCGCCGGCTCCCATGGACAAGGAGGGAGGGACGAGATGGCAACCGAAGCGTTGCGCGCACCGGCCACCGCGCCGGCGCCACCGCGCCGCCGTCGCGGCGGCGGCATCCGCGGCAACGAGAACATCGCCGGCTGGCTCTTCGTCGCGCCGGTGATCGTGATCCTCGGGCTCTTCCTGCTGCTGCCGATCCTCATGGCGCTGTGGGTGAGCCTCACCGACTGGAACGGCCAGGGCAGCCCGTTCACGGGCGACGTGCCGTTCGTGGGCGGCCACAACTACAGCCGGCTGTTCACCGAGGACGGGCTCGCCCGCCGCGACTTCATGACCAGCATCCGCAACAACATGTACTACGTGGGCATCGTGGTGCCGGTGCAGACGGTGCTCGCCCTCGGCCTGGCCCTCGTGGTCAACAACCGGCTGCTCAAGGGGAAGGGCTTCTTCCGCAGCGCCTTCTACTTCCCCTCGGTCACCAGCTCCGTGGCGATCAGCGTGGTGTTCCTGTTCCTGTTCGCCAACTCCGGCGCGGTCAACAAGCTGCTCGGGCTCCTCGGCATCGACGGGCCGGAGTGGTTCGCCGACTCCCGCGGCGTGCTGCACCTGCTGCTCGGCGCCGTCGGCGTGGACAACCCGCCCGGCGCGCTCACCTCCGGCGGCCCGCTCGGGCTGACCTGGTGGGACTGGCTCTCCGGGCCGAGCGTGGCCATGGTCTCGATCATCTGCCTGGTCATCTGGACCACCTCGGGCACCTTCATGCTCATGTTCCTGGCCGCGCTGCAGAACGTCCCGGTGGCGCTCGACGAGGCGAGCACGCTCGACGGGGCGACCCGCTGGCAGCGCTTCCGCCACGTCACCCTGCCGCTGATCAAGCCGACCACCTTCCTGGTGCTCACCCTCGGCCTGATCGGCTCGTGGCAGGTCTTCGACCAGGTGTACGTCATGAGCCAGGGCGACCCGGCCAAGACCACACTCACCCCGGCGTACCTGTCGTACCGGACCGCCTTCCGGGACTTCGACTACGGCTCCGGAGCGGCCATCTCGTTCGTGCTGTTCCTGATCATCATCCTGCTCACCCTGCTCCAGCGCCGGGTGATGGCCGACCGGGACGAGCCCCGGCGGGCCCGGTGGTGGCGGCGACGCGTACCGGAGAGGTCCTGACATGGCCGTGCTCACCGACCGGCCGGCGGCGCCCGTCGCGCGCCGCGCCGACCGCGGGCCGCGCGCCCGGGTCAACCGCATCCTGGGGTACGCGGTCCTGATCGCCTTCGGGCTGATCTTCCTCTACCCGTTCGTCATCCAGCTCGGCAACTCGTTCAAGACCGAGCCGGACGCGGCGGCGAACCCGCTGTCGCCGCTGCCCGACTCGCTGACCCTGGCCGGCTTCGAGCGGATCTTCGCGGGCACCAACTTCCCGCTCTGGCTCGGCAACTCGCTGCTGGTCACCGTGCTGGTCACCCTGGGCCGGGTCTTCTTCGACTCGCTCGCCGGCTACGCGCTGGCACGGCTGCGCTTCCGGGGCCGGGCCGGGCTGTTCGCCGCGGTCATCGCGGTGATGGCGGTGCCCGGCGTCGTGCTGCTCATCCCGAAGTTCCTGGTGCTCAAGCAGCTCGGCCTCTACGACAGCTACGCGGGCCTGGTGGTGCCGCTGCTCGCCGACGCGGCCGGCGTCTTCATCATGAAGCAGTTCTTCGAGTCGGTGCCGGTCAGCGTCGAGGAGGCGGCCCGGATCGACGGCGCGGGCGTGTTCCGCACCTTCTGGTCGGTGGTGCTGCCGATGGCCCGGCCCGCTCTGATCACGCTGACCATCCTGTCGTTCCAGGGCTCCTGGAACGAGTTCCCGCACAGCCTGGTCTCGGTGCAGAATCCGGACCTGTTCACCCTGCCCCGAGGGCTCGCCGACCTGGTCAGCGGCTCGCTCGGCAAGGGCACACAGTATCCGCTCAAGCTGGGTGCCGCGCTGCTCGCCACCATCCCGGTGGCGGTGCTCTTCGTGATCTTCCAGCGCTACTTCGTCCGCGGCGCCAACGAGGGCGCCGACAAGGGCTGACCGGCGGCCGGCGGTCCCGCCCCGTGCCGGGACCGCCGGCCCCGGCTCAGCTCTCCTGAAGCACCGAGAACACGTTTCCGGCCGGGTCGGTGAACCAGGCGATCGACGGGCCGTTGCCCCGCATGACCCCCTTGTCGTCCTGCGGCATCCCCTCGTAGCGCTCGAACCGCACCCCGCGCGCGACCAGCTCGTCCACCGCCCGGTCGACGTCCGGGACCGGGAAGTTGAGCACCGTGTAGGTCGCCGGCCGGTGGTCGGGCTTCGGGTAGACCAGCACCGGCCGGGCCCCGGCCAGGTGCAGGGTCAGCAGGCCGCCCATCGCGTCGTCCCGGGACACCCGCAACCCCAGGACGTCGCGGTAGAACCGCTCCGCGCGATCCGGGTCGTCCACCGAGAACCCGCTGAACGCCTTCGTGGCTTCGAACATCACCCCTCCTCGATCCGCCGGTGCGTTGCCTCCGTCGTGCCTACCAGGGGTGGGCGGCGCGCGGGCGCACCTTCACCGGCGGGTCACCGGCGGGTTGTCAGGAGGCGGCCGGTTCGGTGGGGACGCCGACGTGCAGGCGGACCTGGGGGACCAGCATGTCGTCCACGTCCAGCGCCCGGCCCGCGCCGTCCGGCTCCCAGCCGGTCGAGGTGAGGAACTTCCGGGTCGCCGCGTCCGCGTCGAACGCCCAGGCCACCGCGCGGGTGAAGCCGTCTTCCCGCCAGTGGTCCACCATGGCGGCGAGCAGCCGGCTGCCGTGGCCGCGCCGGCCCCAGCGCGGCTCGACCAGCAGGTCGGTCACCGCCGCCACACCCTCGGCCAGCGCGTCCGCCGGCTCGCCCGGCGCCAGCGCCTCGGCGTCGGCCGGACCGGAGGCGGCGAACCCCACCAGATACGATTGCTCGGCCTGTTCGACGGCGACCAGCACGCGGTGCGCGCCCGAGGGCGGCTCCTGCACCGCGGCGCTCCACCGCCGGGCGAGGTACGCCTCGTCCAGGTTGTCGAGCACGTGCCGGGGCAGGATCCGGCGGTACGCGGCCCGCCAGGTGGCGAGCTGGAGGCGTGCGATCTCGCCGGCGTCGGACGGACGCGCGGGACGGACGTACCCGAGAGCCATGGCACGTGAGCCTACGCAGGGCGAGGAGGGCGACGGTGGCGCAGGGTGCCTGGCGGACGATCACGCAGGTCGTCGCCGTGCTGGCGCTCGCCGTGGCGGTGACCGCCTTCCTGTCGGTGGCCGCCGTGCGGCACGGCTTCTTCGACCTCAAGGTCTACTACGGCGCGCTGACCTTCTGGGTGCACGACGGCGGGGAGATCTACGACTTCCTCAAGGGCGGCACCCAGTACGGCTTCACCTACCCGCCGTTCGCCGCCCTGGTCATGCTGCCCATGGCGTACCTGCCGTGGCCGGCGGCGATCACGGTGAGCGTCGCCGCCACCGTGGTGGTCAGCGCCGTGGTGATCTGGTGGCTGCTCGACCCGGTGGCCCGCCGCGCCGGCTGGACCCGCTGGTTCGCCCTCGCGGTGGCGCTCTGCCTGGCCGCCGCCTACGAGCCGATGCGCGAGACGGTCAACTTCGGCCAGGTCAACATGCTGCTGCTGTTCCTCGTGGCGGTGGACCTGCTCCGGCTGCTGCCGGCGCGCAGCCGGTGGGCCGGGGTGGGCATCGGGCTGGCCACCGCGATCAAGCTGACACCGGGCATCTTCATCGTCTACCTGCTGGTCACCGGCCGGTGGCGGGCCGCGTTCACCGCGATCGGCACGACGGCCGCGGCGACCCTGGTGGCCGCCGCGCTCTTCCCGGACGCCTCGCGGGAGTTCTGGACCGAGGCGCTGTGGAACACCGACCGGGTGGGCGAGCTGGCCTTCGTCTCCAACCAGTCGCTGCGCGGGGTGGTGGCCCGGCTCGACCCGGAACATCCGAGCACCGTCGCCTGGCTGGTGCTGGTCCTCGCCACCCTCGTGATCTGGGGCTGGCGTTCCCGGGCCGCGGTGGCCGCCGGCGACGAGGCCACCGGGCTGGCGCTGACCGGTGCCGTCATGTGCCTGGTCAGCCCGGTGACCTGGGTGCACCACCTGGTCTGGCTGCTGCCGGGGCTGATCCTGCTCATCGACAACGGCATGGCGGCGCCCGCCCGCAGCCGCCGGCGCCTCCTGCTGCTGGCCGCCGCGCTCGTCGGGTACGCCTTCCTCACCAGCCGGATCGTCTGGGCCTGGGAGAAGGACTTCACCGGCGTCGACGGATTCCTGGGCAGCAACACCTACGTCTGGATCAGCCTCGCGCTGCTGCTCGCCCTGCCGATCCGCCGCTGGGCCGCGCCGGCCGGCGAGGGCCCCGCCGGGCGCGGTGTGCCGGCCGGGTCAGCCGTCGAGCCGGGCGGTGTAGCGCAGCTCGCGGAGCCGGACCGGGTCCCGCCCGCCGTGCAGCGGCACCGCGTAGGTCGACTCCTCCCCGTCCGGTGACAACCCGGCCCGCTCGTAGAAGCGGCGGGCCCGGACGTTGTCGGCGAGCACCCACAGCCGGTACTCCGGGTAGCCCCGCTCGGTGAGGCCGGCCCGGGCCGCCGCGAGCAGCGCCTGACCGGTTCCGCTGCCCCACCGCGCCGGCTCCAGGTAGACCGCCAGGATCTCGCCGTACGCCGGGTCGAGATCGCCGCGGTCCTGGTTGTTCCGGTACGGCCCGAAGGTCGTGAACCCCTCGATCGTGCCGTCGGTCTCTGCGACCAGCGTGGTGAACGGGTGCTCCGGGTCGGCCGTGCCGAGATCCCGGCGGCGCTGGGCCCAGGCGACCGGGTTCAGCCGGTCGAGCACCTCGGCCGGCATGATCCCGGCGTACCCCGACTGCCAGCCACGGATGTGCACCCGGGCGATCGCCTCGGCGTCGTCCGGTTCCTCCCGGCGGATGGTGGCCACCCGTCCGTTCTATGCCGCGCCGGGGCGTCGGTCCAGCCGCCGCACCCTGCGACAATTCCAGTTCGGCGCGTCCAGCGCCGCGCCGCGACCTGGAATCGTCGTGTCGTACGGGTGGATTAGGGTCCCGGACGATGGCCGTACCGGAATCCCTCTCCCTCGCCCAGGCCCGCCGGATCGCCCTGGCCGCCCAGGGCTTCACCGACCCGGCGCCCACCGGCGTGCCCACCCGCCGGCACCTGCGCCGGGTGCTCGACCGCGTCGGGCTCATCCAGATGGACTCGGTGAACGTCCTGCAACGCGCGCACTACCTGCCGCTCTACAGCCGGCTCGGGCCCTACCCGACCACGCTGCTCGACACGGCGGCCTACCGGCGCCCCCGCGAGCTGTTCGAATACTGGGCGCACGAGGCGTCGCTGGTCCCGGTGGGGCTGCACGCGGCGCTGCGCTGGAGGATGGCCAAGGCGCACGACGAGGCCTGGGGCGGGATGCGCCGGATCGCCGAGGAGCAGCCCGAGCTGGTCGCCTGGGTGCGTGACGAGGTGGCCGCCGGGGGCCCGCTCACGGCCGCCGAGATCGAGCACGACGCGCCCCGGGAGACCGGCAACTGGGGATGGAACTGGTCCACGGTCAAGCGCGCCCTGGAGTTCCTGTTCTGGTCCGGCGAGGTGACCGCCGCCGACCGCACCACCTCGTTCGCCCGCCGCTACGACCTGCCCGAGCGGGTGCTGCCGGCCGCCGTGCTGGACGCGCCCACCCCGAGCCCCGCCGACGCCCACCGCACGCTGGTGGCCATCGCCGCCCGGTCGCTGGGGGTGGCCGCCGAGCCGGAGCTGCGCGACTACTTCCGGCTGCCGGTGGCCGGCGCCCGGCAGGCGATCGCCGAGCTGGTCGAGACCGGCGAGCTGACCCCGGTCACCGTGGCGGGCTGGCGGCAGCCGGCCTACCTGCACGCACAGGCCCGGCTGCCCCGCTGGGTGCGCGGCAACACGCTGGTCAGCCCGTTCGACCCGCTGGTCTGGGAACGGGGCCGCACCGAGCGGCTCTTCGACTTCACCTACCGGATCGAGATCTACGTGCCCGCGCCGCAGCGGGTCTACGGCTACTACGTGCTGCCCTTCCTCCAGGGGGAGCGGTTCACCGCGCGGGTCGACCTCAAGGCCGACCGGAAGGCCGGGGTGCTGCTGGTGCCGGCCGCATGGGTCGAGCCGGGCGCGGACCCGGGGGAGACCGCGGTGGCGCTCGCCGCCGAGCTCTACCGGCTCGCCGGTTGGCTCGGCCTCGACGCGGTCGCCCCGCCCGCCGGTGGAGACCTGGCGGCTCCGCTGGCCGCCGCCCTGGTGGGCGTGGCGGGTGTACGGTGAGCGCGTGACGAGCGTTGACCGGCCGGCCGCCGCGCCCGACCCGCATCCGGTCCCGCCCACCGGTCCCACCGGACCGGCCCCGGCCGGACCGCCCGCCACCGTCACCGGACCGCCTCCGGAGCACGCCGTGCACGTCCACCACGGGCCGCACGCGGAGCACGCCGTGCACGTCCACCACGGGCCGCACGCGGAGCACGCCGTGCACGTCCACCACGGGCCGCACGCGGAGCACGCCGCCGGGGCGCACGGCGGGCCGGGGGCCTGGCCTGCCGGGGCGGCCTACCCGGCGGTCGAGCCGGACCGGTTCACCCGCCTCGTGCTGCGGTTGCACGCCCGCGCCCCGCGCTGGGCGGTGCCCCTCGCGGCGCTCGGTTGCGTCGGCCTGGGCATGGCCTACGCCCTGCTCAGCGACCCCACGCACAGCGACCCGGACGCGCGGCCGACCTGCCTGCTCAAGCTCACCACCGGGCTGGACTGCCCGGGCTGCGGCGGCACCCGTGCCCTCTGGTACGTGCTGCACGCCGACCTGCCCGCCGCCGCCCGGCACCACTTCCTCTTCGTGTTCTCGCTGCCCTTTCTGGCCTGGCTCTTCGTGAGCTGGGCGGGGAACCGGGCGTTCGGCTGGCGGCTGCCCGAGCTGCGGATCAGCCCCAAGGTGATCGGCGGCTTCCTGGCCCTGTGGCTCGCCTTCTCGGTGGTGCGCAACCTGCCCTGGGCCCCGTTCACCTCGCTCTACGTCTGACCGGACCGACGCGGCCCGCTCGCCGCGGTGATCGACGATCTGACGGAGGCCGACCGGCGGCTCGATCCGGCCGGACCGCGACCGCCGTCGAGATCTTGGACACTTGCTGCTCGGAGCGGACGGGAAGTGTCCAGGATTCGCAGCTGGTGCCCCGCTTCACCTCCGCGCGCCCAAGTTTCGCCGGAGGCCCACGGGCCACTACAGTCGCAGGAATGCCGGAGATGGTGCAGCCCCAGGTCAAGTTGATCGCGTGGACCCAGTTCCAGGCCCCGGACGACGTGCCGTGGTCGACCGACGCGGAGGGCGGTCAGGCGCTCGCCGAGTTCGCCGGGCGGGCCTGCTACCAGAGCTGGAAGAAGCCGAACCCGGCCACCGCGACCAACGCCGGCTACCTGGCGCACATCCTGGACGTGGGGCACCTGTCCGTGCTGGAGCACGGCTCGGTGAGCTTCTACTTCAGCGGGGTGTCCCGGTCCTTCACCCACGAGCTGATCCGGCACCGGCACTTCTCCTACTCGCAGCTCTCCCAGCGCTACGTCCCCGAGCGGGACGCGGCCATGGTCGAGCCCGCGGTGATCGCCGAGGACCCGGAGCTCCACAAGAAGTTCGTGGAGGCGAGCGAGGCGGCGGTGCGGGCGTACAACGAGCTGCTGGAGGGCCTGGAGGCCCGGTTCACCGACGAGCCCAACCCGACGCTGCGCCGCAAGCAGGCCCGGCAGGCCGCCCGGGCGGTGCTGCCCAACGCCACCGAGACCCGGATCGTGGTGACCGGCAACTACCGGGCCTGGCGGCACTTCATCAAGATGCGCGCCACCGAGCACGCCGACGTGGAGATCCGTGAGCTGGCCGTGGAGTGCCTGCGGCAGCTCCAGGGCGTCGCGCCCAACGTCTTCGCCGACTTCGTGATCTCCACGCTGCCCGACGGCACCGAGGTGGCGGCGTCCCCGCACGCCGAGTGAGTCGTCGCCCTTCACCGCCGGGGGTCCGGTGGTCGTCCGCTAGGTTGTGAACATGACGCACGACCTCCCTGCCGCCGCGAACCGGGGTCCGTCGCGCCCGTTCGGGCGACTGATCACGGCCATGGTGACCCCGTTCACGGCCGACGGGTCGCTCGACCTCGACGGCGCCGCACGGCTCGCCACCCACCTCGTCGACGAGCAGGGCAACGACGCGCTGGTGCTCAACGGCACCACCGGCGAGTCGCCGACCACCACCGACGCGGAGAAGGAGGCCCTGATCCGCGCCGTCGCGGAGGCGGTCGGTGACCGGGCCCGGATCGTCGCCGGGGTGGGCACCAACGACACCCGGCACACGGTCGAGCTGGCCGCGCAGGCGGAGAAGGCCGGCGCGCACGGTCTGCTGGTGGTGACGCCGTACTACAACAAGCCGCCGCAGGCGGGGCTGCTGCGTCACTTCACCGCGGTCGCCGACGCCAGCGGCCTGCCGATCATGGTGTACGACATCCCGCACCGCACCGGCACCGCGATCGCCACCGACACCCTGGTCAAGCTGGCCGAGCACGGCCGGATCGTGGCGGTCAAGGACGCCAAGGGCGATCTGACCGCCACCTCCTGGGTGCTGGCGCGCAGCGACCTGGCCTTCTACAGCGGCGAGGACGCCCTGACCCTGCCCGCCCTGGCGGTCGGCTCGGTCGGCGTGGTCGGCACCTCCACGCACTTCACCGGCATGCAGACCAAGCAGATGATCGAGGCGTACGAGGCGGGCGACACGGCCGCCGCGCTCGCCCTGCACCGGCGGCTGCTGCCGCTGTTCACCGGAATCTTCCGGACCCAGGGCGTGATCCTGGTCAAGGCGGGCCTGGCGGCCAAGGGCCTGCCGGCCGGCCCGGTGCGCCTGCCGCTGGTGGACGCCACCGGCGACGAACTGGCCCAGCTGCGCGCCGACTGCGCCGCGGCGGGCCTGCCCCTACCCGAATGATCGAACGACACGACGGACGCCGCGCGACGGCGTCGCAGAATGAGGTGACGCGTGACCGAGGCGCACATCGAGGGTGAGCTGCCCCCGCCGCTGCCGGAGGGCGGCCTGCGGATCATCCCGCTCGGCGGACTCGGCGCCATCGGCCGGAACATGACGGTCTTCGAGTACGACGGCAAGCTGCTGATCGTCGACTGCGGGGTGCTCTTCCCCGACGTCGAGCAGCCGGGCGTGGATCTCATCCTGCCCGACTTCGGCCCGATCCTGGACCGGCTCGGCGACGTGCAGGCGATCGTGCTCACCCACGGCCACGAGGACCACATCGGCGCGGTGCCGTACCTGCTCGCCCACAAGCCGGACATCCCGCTGGTCGGCTCGCAGTTCACCCTGGCGCTGGTCGAGGCGAAGCTGGCCGAGCGGCGGATCCAGCCGTACACGCTGACGGTCGCCGAGGGGCGGCGCGAGCGGCTCGGCCCGTTCGAGTGCGAGTTCTTCGCGGTGAACCACTCGATCCCCGACGCGCTCGCGGTGGCGATCCGCACCGGTGCCGGCCTGGTGCTGCACACCGGCGACTTCAAGATGGACCAGCTCCCGCTCGACGGCCGCATCACCGACCTGGCCGGCTTCGCCCGGCTCGGCGCGGAGGGCGTGGATCTGCTGCTCTCCGACTCCACCAACGCGGAGATCCCCGGCTTCGTCACCCCGGAGCGGGAGATCGGGCCGGTGCTCGACTCGATCTTCGCGAAGGCGCGCGGCCGGATCATCGTCGCCTCGTTCGCCTCTCACGTGCACCGGGTGCAGCAGGTCTTCGACTCGGCGATCGAGCACGGCCGCAAGGTGGCGCTCATCGGCCGGTCGATGGTGCGCAACATGGGCATCGCCCGCGACCTCGGCCTGCTCAACATCCCGCCGGGCCTGGTGGTCGGGCTGGAGGAGGCCACCACGCTGCCGCCCGAGCAGATCGTGCTGATGTCCACGGGCTCGCAGGGCGAGCCGATGAGCGCGCTGGGCCGGATGGCCAGCGGCGACCACCGGCACATCACCATCGCCCCCGGCGACACCGTGGTGCTCGCCTCCTCGCTGGTGCCGGGCAACGAGACCTCGGTCTACCGGGTGATCAACCGGCTGGCCCGCGCGGGCGCCACCGTGATCCACAAGGACGTGGCCAAGGTGCACGTCTCCGGTCACGCCCCCGCCGGCGAGCTGCTCTACCTGCTCAACGTCACCCGGCCGAGCAACCTCATGCCGGTGCACGGCGAGTGGCGGCACCTGCGGGCCCACGCCCGGCTCGGCATCGAGTCCGGCGTCGCGCCGGACCGGGTGGTGCTCTGCGAGGACGGCGACGTGGTCGACCTGGTCGACGGCCGCGCCAGCCTGGTCGGCCACGTGAAGAGCCGCTACGTCTACGTCGACGGCCTCGCGGTCGGCGACGTCAGCGAGTCGCTGCTCACCGAGCGCCGGATCCTGGGCGACGGCGGTTTCATCGCCACCACCGTCGTGATCGACTCGGTCACCGGCAAGGTGGTCGGCGGGCCGACCGTCTCGGCGAAGGGCTTCTCGGAGGACCCGGAGGCGTTCAACCCGGTGGTCCCGCTGGTCACCGAGGCGCTGAACCGGGCCGCCGCGGACGGCATCACCGACCCGCACCAGCTCCAGCAGATCGTCCGGCGCACCGTCGGGCGCTGGGTGAACGACGCGTACCGCCGTCGCCCGATGATCGTCCCCACGGTCGTCGAGGTCTGACCTCGGCAAGCACGGCACGCCGGTCCACCGCCCGCGGTGGGCCGGCCTCGTCGCTCTCCGGGTACGCCCCGACGCGCTCCGCCGATGGCGGCCGCCCGCGTTCAACCGATCGGCGCCCGTCTCCGTACTCCGCTCCGGCAGGCGTACCCCGCGCCGGCCGGGAGGAGCGTGGCGGATGGACCGCAGACGGATGACAGCCATCGCCGTACTGGTGGCGGCGGCGGGCACGGCGGCGGCGGTGACCCTGCCGTCGTTCGCCGGCGAGAACCCGACGACCCGGCGGACCGAGCCCGCGGCGGCCGACGGCGTCGCGCCCGAGGTGCTGGACGCGCTGAGCCGCGACCTCTCGCTCACCCGGGACCAGGCGGCGCGACGGCTGAAGGCCGAGCGGTGGGCGTCCGGCACGGTCGCGAAACTCCGCGGTGAACTGGGCGCCCACTACGGCGGCAGCTGGCTCGGCGCCGACGGGACGACCCTGAACGTCGCGGTGGCCGATCCCGCGCAGGCGGCCCGGGTGACCGCCGCGGGCGCGGTGCCGAAGCGGGTCGACCGCGGGGTCGCCGAACTGGACGCCGTGAAGTCCCGCCTCGACGCGGCCGGCGACGAGGCCACCCCGGACGTCGCGGGCTGGTACGTCGACGTGGCCACCAACTCGGTCGTGGTGGTCGCCCAGCCCGGCGCGGAGGCGGCCGGTCGCCGGTTCGCCGAGGCCGGCGGCGTGCCCGCCGACGCGGTCCGGGTGCGGACCGCCGACGAGGCGCCCCGCCCGCTGTTCGACGTGCGCGGCGGCGACGCGTACTTCATCAACAACGCCGGCCGCTGCTCGGTCGGCTTCTCGGTGGTCGGCGGCTTCGTCACGGCCGGGCACTGCGGCCGGCCGGGGGACCGGACGGCGGGCGCGAACCGGGTCGCCCAGGGCACCTTCGCCGCCTCCTCGTTCCCCGGCGACGACTGGGCCGTGGTCGAGGTCAACGGGCAGTGGACGCCGCAGGGCGTGGTGAACGACTTCAACGGCGGCACGGTGCCGGTGAACGGCTCCACCGAGGCCCCGGTCGGCGCCTCGGTGTGCCGCTCCGGCTCGACCACCGGCACCCGCTGCGGGGTCATCCAGGCGAGGAACGCCACGGTGAACTATCCGGAGGGGACGGTCACCGGGCTGACCCGGACGAACGTCTGCGCCGAGCCGGGCGACTCGGGCGGCGCCTGGCTCTCCGGTGACCAGGCGCAGGGCGTCACCTCCGGCGGCTCCGGCGACTGCACGAGGGGCGGGGTGACCTTCTTCCAGCCGGTCAACGAGATCCTCCAACGCAACAACCTGACCCTGGTCACCGCGAACGGCCGGCCCTCCGCGCCGCCGGCCGGGGGCGGGGCCACCGCGCCGCCGGCCGGGGGCGGGGCCACCGCGCCGCCGGCGAGCACCGCGCCGGCCACCCCGCCGGCCGGCGACGCGACGGACTGCACCGGTCAGGAGAGCCGGACCGGCCGGATCGCCGCCGGGCGGGCGCAGGTCCAGCCGGACGGCCGCTTCTTCCGGGTGCCCGGCGGCGCCCAGGAGGCGTGCGTGTCCGCGCCGGAGGGCACCCGGGTGGCGCTGGAGCTGCAACGTTTCACCGGCACCGCGTTCCGCACCGTGGCCCGCGCCGACAGCGCCGACGGGCCGGCCCGGCTGACCGCCGACACCCCGGCCGGCGCCTATCGCTACCGCGTGGTCGGGCTGGCCGGCGCCGGCGAATACACCCTGGCGTTCTCCGCCCGCTGAGCCACCGCCGGGTCCACTTCCGGCGGCACCGGACCGCGGCCCCCGTCCACCACCGCCCGGTGGCCGGGGGCCGCGCCGTGTCCGGGCTCACGGCAGTGCCGCGACCGCCTCGGCGTACGCGGCTCCGGTGCTGACCGCCGACGTGACCAGCACGACGAGCTGCGCCAGGGCCACCCCGTACGCCAGGTCGGTGGTGACGTCGGCGGCCAGCAGCAGCGTCCCGTCGCCCGGGTCGTGCACGTACGCGGCCGGCAGCAGCCGGTCGTGGTTCCAGGCGTTGCAGAAGGCGTACGCCTCGGCGCGGCGGGCGGCCGGCAGCAGGCGTGGCGCCACGGCCCGGGCGTGCAGCACCTCGCCCTGGGGCCCGAGCCGGCGGAACTGGATCACCGCCTGGCCCCAGCGCCCCACCACGGTGCCGTCGGGCTCCACCGTGTACGCGTCGCCGCGCGCGTCGAGGGCGGCGGTGAGCATCCGCAGGCTCAGCGGGGCGGGCTCCTCCTCGCCGGGCGGCCCGGGCTCGGCCGCGTGGTCGTCGGGGATTTCGTCCTCGCCGGGCAGCGGCACCGGCTCGGCGAGCGGCCGCTCGGCCAGCCAGGAGGCGATCCGGCCGGACTGGTGGCCGGTGCCGTTGCGGGCGTCGAAGCTGCCGGCCAGCGTGGTGGCGAGGGACTGGAGCTGCCCGGCCAGGGTCGCCACGTCCACGTCGGCGGCCGGCCGGGGACCGTGCCCGGGGCGGTGGATCCGCCGCCCGCCCAGACCGCCCTCGACGGCCAGCCCGCAGAGCAGCGCGCCCGCCGCGGCGAACTCCATGGCGGTCAGGTCGTCGGCCGGGTGGTCCAGCCGGGGCAGCTGCTCGGCCAGCACGTCCAGCCCGTACGCCAGGTGCCCGCCCAGCGCGCAGAAGCGCAGGTGCGTGGCGAGCTGCGGGAAGGCGGCCCGCTCGCGGCGGTGCCGCCGGTACGCCCGCACGTGCGCCCGGGCGGCACGCTCCGCCTCCCCGGTGCGCAGCCAGGGCAGCAGCCCTGCGGCGAGGGCCCGCTCCGGCTGGTCGGTGCAGCCCGGCTCGCCGTCGAGCGCCGGGCCCAGCGCGGCCAGCGCGGCCACCGGCTCACCCCAGCCGGCCAGCAGCTCCGCCCGCCGGGCCGGGGCGCAGCCGGCACAACCGGCCACCGGGTGGGACACGTCGGCGGCGGACCAGCGGTCGTACTCGCGGCGGGCCGTCGGCTCGTCACCGAGGTGGTCGGCCAGCCGGCAGCGCAGCTCGGCCACCGGCCCGGCGTCCGGCCCCAGCCGGTCGGCGAGATCGTCCAGCAGGGATCGGGCCTGGTCCAGGGCCACCCGCGGGGTGCCGAAGAGCGCCTCGACGGCCTGCCGCTGGTGCCGGCGCAGCCGCTCGGCCTCGCCGGGGTGGCCGTCGAGCAACCCCGGCCGGCGGTCCACCGTGGCCACACAGCGGCGCACCGGCTCCACGAGCCGCCACCGCTCGCCCAGGTGCAGGTACGCCTCGACCAGCGCGAACCGTGCCGCCAGCCCGGTGCGGGGGTCGCCGATGGCGTCCGCCCGGGCGGCGATCCGTTCCAGCTCGGCGCAGCGGGCCTCACCGTCGGGCAGGTCCCGGGCGTCGGCGAGCGCGTCGGCCAGCCCCCGGTCCCGGAAGGTGGTCATCGCAGCGTCCCGCCGGGCAGGTCCGCCACGGCGGCGGCGAGCTGGCAGCCGGTGGTCACGCCGCAGTCGACGAGCTGGTCGAGCTGGTGCGGGGTGACGCCGCGTTCCAGGTCGGTGGTCACCTCACCGCAGACCTGGGCCAGCCCGTCGTCGGCGACGTGCACGAACGCCTTGGGCCAGAGCCGGTCGTGGTTCCAGGCGTTGCAGAAGGCGTGCAGGTCCTGCACGTGCTCGATGCCGAACCGGTGCGCCGCGACGGTGCGTACCTGGAGCAGTTCCCCGGCACTGCCGCGGCGGAAGAACCAGATCAGACTGTCGCCCCAGCGGCCCACCAGGTCGCCGTCGGCGTCCTCGGCCACCGCGTACCCCCGGTTGAGCAGAACGGCGGCGATCAGCTCGCGGGTCAGCGGTCGCAGCGTCTGCGGGTGTCCGGCCAGGGGGCCGTCCGGACCGTCCTCGATCTCCGGCGACGCCATGAGGGCATCCCTTCTGAGGCGAATAACACAAACGGCGGCGGATCCGTGCCGCGACGCGCGGACACGACCCGGAAAAGCGGCGATCTGCCGGGTCCCGCCGTTACGGTGACTCTATGGCGGGCCGTACCTCTCAGGCGAGCCGGCGGCGCGGCGCGTCGCCGCGCGGAACCACGAACAGTCGCGCCCGCCAGCCGGCCAAGAAGGCCACCCGGGCGACCGCCCGGCGGCGTCCGGCGCCCGGGCCGAGCCCCGCGGCGTTCGTGGGCCGGGCGGTGGGTGCCCTGTGGATGGGGCTCGCGCACAGCGTGGGCTGGGCGTTCCGGGCCGCCGGCCGGCAGGCCGCCACCACCCGCCAGCTGGACCCGGAGCACCGCCGCGACGGCGCCGGGCTGCTCCTGTTCGGCCTGGCCATCCTCAGCGCGGTGGGCATCTGGTCCGGTGGCGCGGGGCCGGTGGGCCGGCACCTCGCGGACACCGCCCGCCTCTTCGTCGGTGCGATCGCCATCGTGCTGCCGGTGCTGCTCATGGTGGGCGCCTGGCGGCTGATGCGCACCCCGGCCGACCCCGAGCACCGGGGGCGCGGCCTGGTCGGCTGGGGCTCCATGCTGCTCGCCACGGCGGCCATGCTCCACATCGGGCAGGATCCGGTCGACGAGGTCCAGCGCGACTACGCGGGCGGCCTGCTGGGCGCCGGCGTGGGCGACCTGCTCAAGTCGGCGGTCACCGCCTGGGTGGCCATGCCGCTGCTGCTCCTGCTGCTGATCTTCGGGTTGCTGGTGATCACGGCGACCCCGATCAACAAGATCCCGGAGCGGCTCGGCCTGCGCGCCGGCCCGGTCCCGCCGCCCGAGGCGGAGGAGGCCGAGACCGAGGCGGCGCCGAAGCCGGCCCGCAAGCGGGCGGCCAAGCGCCTCCCGCCGCCGCTGGACCCGCTGGACCCGGACGACGACCTCGACGGCGTCGACCTCCAGGACACCCTCGTGCTGCCGCGCAAGAAGGTGCCGGCCAGCCGCAAGCCGGTCGAGCCGCCGGAGCACTCGCCGCTGCCCACCCGCGCCGAGCAGCTCGCGCTCACCGGGCTGGCCGGCGACTACACCCTGCCGCCGGCCAACATGCTGGGCAGCGGCGCCGCGCCGAAGACCCGGAGCAAGGCCAACGACGAGGTGATCGCCGCGCTGACCGGCGTCTTCGAGCAGTTCGACGTGGACGCCGCGGTCACCGGCTTCACCCGCGGCCCGACGGTCACCCGCTACGAGGTCGAGCTGGGGCCGGGCGTCAAGGTCGAGCGGATCACCCAGCTCTCCCGCAACATCGCGTACGCCGTCAAGTCGCCGGACGTGCGGATCCTCAGCCCCATCCCGGGCAAGAGCGCGGTCGGTGTGGAGATCCCGAACACCGACCCGGAGAACGTGGCGCTCGGCGACGTGCTGCGGTCGCGGGCGGCCACCAGCGACCACCACCCGATGGTGGTGGCGCTCGGGAAGGACATCGAGGGCGGCTACGTGGTGGCCAACCTGGCCAAGATGCCGCACATCCTCATCGCGGGCGCCACCGGCGCGGGCAAGTCGTCCTGCCTCAACTCCCTGCTGGTGTCCGTGCTCACCCGGGCCACGCCGGACGAGGTGCGGCTGCTGCTCATCGACCCGAAGCGGGTCGAGATGACCGGCTACGAGGGCATCCCGCACCTGGTCACCCCCATCGTGACCAACCCGAAGAAGGCGGCCGACTCGCTGGAGTGGGTCGTCCGCGAGATGGACATGCGCTACGACGACCTCGCCGCCAACGGGGTCCGGCACATCGACGACTTCAACCGCAAGGTGCGCAACGGCGAGATCAAGGCGCCGCCGGGCAGCGAGCGGGAGATGCGGCCCTACCCGTACCTGCTGGTGATCGTGGACGAGCTGGCCGACCTCATGATGGTCGCGCCGCGTGACGTGGAGGACTCCATCGTCCGGATCACCCAGCTCGCCCGGGCCGCCGGCATCCACCTGGTGCTGGCCACCCAGCGCCCCTCGGTCGACGTGGTCACCGGCCTGATCAAGGCGAACGTGCCGTCCCGGCTCGCCTTCGCCACGTCCTCGCTCGCCGACTCCCGGGTCATCCTCGACCAGCCCGGCGCGGAGAAGCTGCTGGGCCGCGGCGACGGGCTGTTCCTGCCGATGGGGGCCTCGAAGCCGCTGCGCATCCAGGGCGCCTGGGTGACCGAGCGCGAGATCCACGACGTGGTGAAGTTCTGCAAGGACCAGCGCGAGCCGGACTTCCGCTCGGACGTGCTGACCGTCGCGCAGGACAGCAAGAAGAAGATCGACGAGGACATCGGCGACGACCTGGACCTGCTGGTGCAGGCGGTGGAGCTGGTGGTGACCTCGCAGTTCGGCTCGACCTCGATGCTCCAGCGCAAGCTGCGGGTCGGCTTCGCCAAGGCGGGCCGGCTCATGGACCTCATGGAGACGCGCGGCGTGGTCGGCCCGTCCGAGGGGTCCAAGGCCCGCGACGTGCTGGTCAAGCCGGACGAGCTGGAGGAGGTCCTGGCCGGCCTGCGCGGCGGCGAGGACTGACCACCCCGACACACGTCGAGGGCCCGCCGGTTCGCCGGCGGGCCCTCGCGCGTAGGGCTCAGGAGTTGTAGATCGCGTAGCTGATGATCATGCCGATGACGGCGCCGACCACGCTGGCGGCGGCCGCGTACCAGCCGAGCGGCTTGTCGCCGAGCACCGCGCCGACGATGCCGAGCACCAGGCCGACCAGGCCGAACAGCGGCGGCAGGAAGAAGATCGCGATGACCGCGAAGACGAACGCGAGAATCGTGCAGACGCGTGCCGCGCTGCTGCGCGGGCGGGCGGTGGCGTGGATGTCGGCCATGATGTCCTCCGTTAGTGGTCTCCTCGGGTGGGGCGAGGGACAACTACCCGGATCGGCCCGCCGTCCAAACCGGACGACGGGCCGGTCGGGGGGTCAGTGGAAGAGTTTGAGGCCGACCACGCCGGCCACCACCAGCAGCAGGCTGGCGATCCGGGGCAGGTTGGCCGGCTCGCCCAGCGCCAGCATGCCGACCAGGGCCGTGCCGACCGCGCCGATGCCGACCCACACCGCGTAGCCGGTGCCGACCGGGATGTCGCGCAGGGCGTACGCCAGGCCGGCCATGCTGGCCACCAGCGAGACGACGAAGACCAGCGAGGGGAGTGGACGGGTGAATCCGGCGCTGCGATCGAGGGCGATCGCCCACGCGGTCTCCAGCAGTCCGGAGAGCACCAGCACGAGCCAGGCCATAGGGCACCTCTGACGGGACGGGCCCGGCCACCGGGGCCGGGACGGGCGGTCACACGGGGCGTCTTGGCCTGACCGGGTACGCCCACCACTCGTCCGGGGCGGCACGGGCCGCCGGATCCGACGCTAGCACCGCCGGGGCCGGCGGTCCGCCGCGGTGACGAACCCCACCATCGCTGGAGTTCACGCGAACTTCAGGTTGCACGATGGTCGGCATGACCGTGCTCTTCTCCGACGAGGACGTCGCAGCCGCCGTGGACGCCCCGCTCACCGTCGCCGCCATGCGGGACGCGCTGCTGGCCGCGTACGAGGGACGGCTGATCGCCCCGCCCCGGGCGTCCGCCCCGCTCGGCGGAGGCCGGATGGTGCTCACGGCCGGGCACCTCACCGGCGAGTGGTACGGCTTCCGCTCGTACGACACGTTCGGGCACCCGGAGAGCGGGCAGCTCGTCGTGCTGCACGACGCGGCCACCGGGGCGGTACGCGCCATCGCGGTCGGCGAGGAACTGGGCTCGCGGCGCACCGGAGGGCTCGGCGGGGTGGCGGTCGACGCCCTGGCCCGCCCCGACGCGGCCACCCTCGGCGTGGTCGGCTCCGGCCGCCAGGCGTGGACCCAGGTCTGGGCCGCCGCCGCGGTCCGTCCGCTGCGCGAGGTGACCGTGCACAGCCGCTCGGCGGCCCGCCGCGAGACGTTCGCCGCCCGGGTCCGGTCCGAGCTGGGCGTGCCGGCCCGCGCGGTCGGCTCGGCCGCCGCGGCGGTGCGCGACCGGGACCTCGTGGTGCTCGCCACCACCAGCACCAGCCCGGTGCTGGCCGCCGCCGACCTCGCCCCCGGCACCCACGTCAACACGGTCGGCTTCAAGCAGGTCGACCGGCACGAGTTCGGGCCCGACCTGCTGGACGCCGCCGACCTGCTGGTCACCGACTCGCCCGCGCAGGCGGCCGCGTACGCCCCGCCGATGCTCGCCGCCGTCGACCCGTACGCGGACCGGCTGCGCGACCTGGGCGCGGTGCTGGCCGGGGCGGTCCCCGGCCGGACCGGCGCGGACCAGATCTCGGTCTTCTGCTCCACCGGCCTGGCCGGCACGGAGGTATTCCTGCTCGACCGGCTGGCCCGGGTCGGCGCGGCGGCCCGCTGACCCGCGGCCCGGTGTGAGCCGACCGATGCCGGCGGCCCGCCGCCGTGGGGTTCCCGCCGCGGCCCGGTACCCTCGGATGGTGTCTGCCACCTCCCCTTCCTCCCACGACGGCCGTCGCGTCGCCCTGCTGACCCTGGGCTGCGCCCGAAACGAGGTCGACTCGGAGGAGTTGGCCGCCCGGCTGCACGCCGACGGCTGGCAGGTGACCACCGACGGCGAGGGCGCCGACGTGGTGGTGGTCAACACCTGCGGTTTCGTGGAGAAGGCCAAGCAGGACTCGATCCAGACGCTGCTGGCCGCCGCCGACACCGGCGCCAAGGTGGTCGCGGCCGGCTGCATGGCCGAGCGCTACGGCCGCGAGCTGGCCGACAGCCTCCCCGAGGCGCAGGCGGTGCTCAGCTTCGACGACTACCCGGACATCGCGGCCCGGCTGGACGCGGTGGTGGCCGGCGAGGCGCTGGACGCGCACACCCCGCGCGACCGGCGCGAGCTGCTGCCGCTCACCCCGGTCAAGCGCCGCGAGGCGGCGGTGTCGCTGCCTGGCCACGGCACCCCGACACGGGTCGCCACCGAGGCCGACGAGCACACCCCGGCGCACCTGCGGCAGGTGCTGCGGCACCGGCTCGACACCGGCCCGGTGGCCTCGCTCAAGCTGGCCAGCGGGTGCGACCGGCGCTGCGCGTTCTGCGCCATCCCGGCGTTCCGCGGTGCGTTCGTCTCGCGCACCCCCGACGAGCTGCTGGCCGAGGCGGAGTGGCTGGCCAAGACCGGCGTCCGCGAGCTGGTGCTGGTCAGCGAGAACTCCACCTCGTACGGCAAGGACCTGGGCGACCCGCGCGCGCTGGAGAAGCTGCTCCCGCAGCTCGCCGCGATCGACGGCATCGTGCGGGTACGGGCCAGCTACCTCCAGCCCGCCGAGACCCGGCCCGGCCTGGTCGAGGTGATCGCCACGACGCCGGGTGTGGCCGCGTACTTCGACCTGTCGTTCCAGCACTCCAGCGAGCCGGTGCTGCGCCGGATGCGCCGGTTCGGCTCCACCGACCGGTTCCTGGAGCTGCTCGCCTCCGCCCGGGACCTGGCCCCGGCGGCGGGCGCGCGGAGCAACTTCATCGTCGGCTTCCCCGGCGAGACCCGGCAGGACGTGGCCGAGCTGACCCGCTTCCTGACCGAGGCGCGCCTCGACGCGATCGGCGTGTTCGACTACAGCGACGAGGACGGCACCGAGGCCGCCGGGCTGCCCGGCAAGGTCTCCGCCGCGACGATCAAGCGGCGCTACGACAAGCTCGCCGCGCTCGCCGACGAGCTCTGCTCGCAGCGGGCCGAGGAGCGGCTCGGCTCGACGGTGGAGGTGCTGGTCGACTCCGTCGCCGACGGCGTGGTCGAGGGGCGGGCCGCCCACCAGGCGCCCGAGGTCGACGGCTCGACCACCCTGGTGGCCCCCCAGGGCGGCGGGGTGGACCTGGCCGCGCTGCGCCCCGGCGACCTGGTCCGGGCCACGGTCACCGCGACCGAGGGAGTCGACCTGGTCGCCGTACCGGATGAGATGATCTCGGCGGCGCCCGGCGCGGCACGGTGACGGCGGGCCCGGACGGAACGGGGAAGCCACGTGGGGCGGTGCCGAACATGACCGGAGCGGAGTCGACGGTGGCGGCCCCGGTGCCGCTGCTCAACGCGGCGAACGTCCTCACCGCGGTGCGGCTCGTGCTGGTCCCGGTCTTCGCGGCCACCGTGGTCGCCTCCGCGATGAGCCACGCCGGCTGGCGGATGGCGGCCTGCGTGATCTTCGTGGTCGCCTCGGCCACCGACCTGGTGGACGGCTGGATCGCCCGCCGGTTCGGGCTGGTCACCTCGCTCGGCAAGGTGGCCGACCCGATCGCCGACAAGGCGCTCACCGGCGCGGCCCTCGTGCTGCTCTCCTGGTACGACCGGCTGCCCTGGTGGGTGACCGTGGTGATCCTCGCCCGCGAGCTGGGCATCACCGCCCTGCGGTTCTGGGTGATCCGCCACGGCGTCATCGCGGCCAGCCGGGGCGGCAAGGTCAAGACGGCGCTCCAGATCCTCGCGATCACCTGGTACCTCTGGCCGATGCCCGAGGCGCTGGCCCCGGTCGGCCCCTGGATCATGGGTGCGGCCGTGGTGGTCACCGTGGTCACCGGCTTCGACTACATCGCCCAGGCCCTGCGCCTGCGCCGCCCCGCCGCCCGCTGACCCGTACGGCGGGTCGCCGGCGATACCCTCATGATCGGCGAATCCGTGCCCAGGACGAGTAGGTCGCGGAGGGGCGGGAAGAGAGGGCCGGCATGGACACGGATGCGAAGCACGAGCGGACCGCCGGCAGCCCGGCGGCCTCGGTGGTGCACAGCCTGCACGAGCGCAAGGAGACCCTGGCCACCGTCGAGTCGCTGACCGGTGGGCTGCTCTCCGCCGCGATCGTGGAGATCGCCGGGGTGAGCGGGATCTTCCGGGGCGGCCTGGTGGTCTACGCGACCGAGCTGAAGTCGGAGCTGGCCGGCGTACCGGAGGATCTGCTGACCGAGCGCGGACCGGTCGATCCCGACGTGGCCACCGCCCTCGCCGAGGGCGGGCGGCGGCGCTGCGGCGCCGACTGGGGGCTGGCCACCACGGGCGTGGCCGGGCCGGAGCCGCAGGACGGCAAGCCGGTCGGCCTGGTCTACGTCGCCGCGGCCGGGCCGCGCGGCACCGAGGTACGCGAGCTGCGCCTCGACGGTGGCCGGGACCACATCCGCTCGGCCGCGGTGATCGAGGCGCTGCGTCTGCTCGCCGAGCAGATCCACGCCGCCGTCCAGGCCGACGAGGCGCGGGCCACCGGCGAGGCGGACGACACCGACCGCGCGGCGGCCGGCCAGCGGTGAGCCGGTCGGCGGCGGTGGGCCGACCGGGCGGCGGTGGTCCGGCCGGCGACACTCCCGAGCGCGGGCGGGCCGGCCGGGGCGGCCGACCGGCCCGTGCGGCCGGTTCCGCAGTATTGGAGAGGCGGGGTGGGATGTCGTCCGGGCGGTCAACGGGTACGGTTGCGGGAAGGCTCCGGCGGACGACGCCGGCGCGGGGGCGGTCCGCCGCGCCCGGCGCGGCTCGCCCGGCCGGAGATGGTGGTTCCCGTTCAGGGGGAGGTGCGATGGTTCTGCTACGCCGGGTGATCGGTGACGCACTGCGGGCGCGCCGGCAGGGGCAGCACCGCACCCTCCGCGAGGTCTCCTCCGCCGCCAACGTGAGCCTCGGTTACCTCTCCGAGATCGAGCGCGGCCAGAAGGAACCCTCCAGCGAGCTGCTGGCCGCGATCTGCGACGCGCTCGGCGCGCGCCTCTCCGAGCTGCTCCGCGAGGTCAGCGACACGGTCGCGCTGGCCGAGCAGATGCCCGGGGTGCTCGTCCCGGTGACCGACGAGCCGGTCGAGCCGACGCCGGCCGTGCGCAAGGCGACCAACCGGGGCGTCCGCCAGGTCACCTCCGACGGCTCGGTGGCCGTCCAGGTCCGCCAGGACTCGCCGCTCAAGGCGACGCTGCGCACCACCCGGGTCCGCCCCGCGGACCGGGACGTCGTCTGCGCCGCCTGATTCCGCCCGTCGCGCCGTGGTCGCCGGTGGCGACCGGGTCGTAGTGTTGATCAGGGTCGTACGGGTGCCGCATTGGCGTCGGACTGGGACCATGGAGGCACACCGCGCGGCCCGCGGGTCGACCCCGGCCGAGGCGACGCGACGCTACTGAGGGGACAAGGCGGAGATGGCGAACCCGTTCGTCAAGGGTTGGAAATACCTGATGGCGCTCTTCGGCGCGAAGATCGACGAGCACGCCGATCCGAAGGTGCAGATCCAGCAGGCCATCGAGGAGGCCCAGCGGCAGCACCAGGCGCTGGTCCAGCAGGCGGCCGCCGTGATCGGCAACCAGCGCCAGCTGGAGATGAAGCTGTCCCGGCAGATGACCGAGGTCGAGCAGCTGCAGGCCAACGCCCGGCAGGCCCTGGTGCTGGCCGACCAGGCCCGGGGTCGCGGTGACGAGACCGAGGCGGGCCGCTACGAGCAGTCCGCCCAGCTGCTCGCCAGCCAGCTGGTCTCCGCCGAGCAGGCGATGGAGGACCTCAAGACCCTGCACGACCAGGCGCTCGGCGCGGCCGCGCAGGCCCGCAAGGCGGTCGAGAACAACTCGATGATCCTCCAGCAGAAGCTGGCCGAGCGCACCAAGCTGCTCAGCCAGCTCGAACAGGCCAAGATGCAGGAGACGGTGGCCCGCTCGCTGGAGTCGATGTCGGCGCTCACCGCACCCGGCACCACCCCGTCGCTCAACGAGGTCCGCGACCGGATCGAGCGCCGCTACGCCGACGCGATGGGCCGGGCCGAACTGGCCGGCAACTCGGTCGAGGGCCGGATGCTGGAGATCCAGAAGGCGACCCTCGACTCCGCCGGGTCGGCGAGGCTGGAGCAGATCCGGTCGAGCATGGCCGGCGAGCAGCTCGGCGGCCGGCAGGAGCGCCCCGGGGTGGGGCAGCCCGCCGACCCGGCGGCCGCCGCCCGGCTCGACGAGATCCGGGCCACCATGAGCCGGGAGCGCGGCACCGGGGAGAGCACCACGAGCTAGGGGACGGGGGAGTCCGATGGTCGACGAGCGGGAGCGGCACTTCCGCCGGCTGCGCAGGTTGCGCCGGTCCGCGCGGCGCTGGAGCGTCCTGGCCGGTGGGCTGGGCGGCGCCGCCGCGGTGCTCACCCCGTACGCGGGGCTGGGCCTGCCCGACGCGGTCTGGGCCGGCGCCGCCGGCAGCGCGATCGCCTTCGCCGCCTGGCGCTGGGTCGACCTGCGGGCCCTCGCCGCCGTACCGGCCCCGCCCGCCCTCGACCCGGCCGAGGCGGCGGCCCGCTCCCGCGCCCGGCTGGTCGCCGCCGTCGAGCGGCTGCCCGTGGGCCCCGGTGTTCTCGCCGAGGTACGCCGGGTCCGCTCCCGCCTCGCGCTGCGCGGCACCACGGCCGCCGACGCCTGGGCTCGGCTGGACCGGGCCGCGCTGACCCTGGCCGGGCTGGCCGGCCGGCTCACCGGGCTGGCCGAGCCGGCTGTCCGTGAGGCGGCCGAGGCCGACCGCTCCCTGCGCGACCTCGCCAACCGGGTGGCCGGCGTGGAACGTGCGCTGAAGCTCGCGCCCGCCGAGGCGCGCGGCTCGCTCGGCGAGGCCCACGCCACCCTCGTCGGTCAGCTGGAGAGTGGGGTGGCCGCGTACGAGCGGCTGGTGGTGGCCGCCGCCGGCTACGTCGCCGAGGACGCCCACCCGAGCACCCAGGACCCGTCGGCCGCCCGCCTCACCGAGGCCACCGACCTGCTGCACGGCGTCGCGTCCGCCCTGGCCGAACTCCGCACCACCCACACCCCCCTCCGCACCCCGTAACCCGCCGCGCCGCCCTCAGGCCGCGTTGATCAAGAAGTTTGCGTCAGGATCGGCGCGATTCCTGACGCAAACCTCTTAATCAACGAGGGCCTGGGACGGGTGGTCGGTCAGGTGGGGTCGTCACCTGGGTGGGGGTGGTCCAGGCGGACGTTCCCACCACGTTCGTCGAGCGGATGCGGTAGTGGTACGTCACGCCCCGGGCCAGGCCCGTGTTGGTGAAGCCGCGGCCCGTCACGCTGAACGTGGCCACGTCCTGCGTGAAGGTGGCGTCGGTGGAGCGCTGCACCACGAAGCCGGCGCCCGTCCCCGTCGGCGTGCTGGCCGACCAGCTCAGGATCACCGTGGCGGTGTCCGGTGCGGGCGCGGTGGCGGTGGCGAGCACCCCGGTCGGCACCCCGGGCCGGGGCGGCGTGGTCACCGTGGCCACCGTCGACCAGGGTGACGCCGCGCCCAGATACGTCGTGCGTACCCGGAAGTAGTAGGTGGTGTCCGGGGCGACCGCCGGGTCGAGGTGGGTCTCGCCCACGGCGATGGCCGTGGTCCCGGGTCCGCTCGTGAACGTCGGGTTGGTGGCCCGCTGCACGTCCACGCCCGTGGCGAAGGAGCGGTTCGCCCAGCGCAGGGCGACCCGCAGCGGCGCGGCCGGCGGCACCACGGCGGCCAGCTTCGCCGGAGCGGAGAGCTGCACCGCCGCAGGGATGCTGTTCGACCAGGCCGAGCAGCTCACCGCGTTCTCGGCGCGGATCCGGTAGTGGTAGGTGACCCCCGGGGTGACGGTCGCGTCGGTGTACCGGGTGGCGGTGGCGGCCACGGTGATCTCGGTGAGGCCGGCCGTGAAGGAGGCGTCGGTGGCCCGTTGCAGCCGGTGGCTGGTGGCCGGGGGCCGGCTGCCGTTTCCGGTCCAGGCCAGCGCGATGGCGGGCAGCGCGGTGGCCGAGCCGGGCGCCGGGGTGGCGGTCAGCCCGGTCGGCGCCTTGGGCGCGACCCGCAGCACCAGCGGCCGGCTCATGCCCTGGTCGCGCAGTCCCGCCGAGCGGGTCTGCCAGCGGTACTCCCAGCCCAGGTTCACCAGTTGGTTGACCACGGCGGCGGGCCGCCCGTCGACCGGGCTGAGCGGGCTGGCGTCCAGCCGGGCGCCGGCCGGCCGGGACGGGTCGAGCAGCCGTACGCTGTCGCCGATCTTGAACGGCAGGCTGGGCGGGACCGGGCGCAGGGCCACGATCACGTCCTCCCGGGGGTTGACCCGGACGGTGTCCTTCCAGCCCAGCTCGTTGGCGTCCGGTGGGCGGACCGTGCCGTCCCAGCCGACCCGGTTGACCAGTTGCACGTCGCAGCCCTCGATGTGCACCGGGTGGGTGCGCGGCGCGTCGCCGACGATCCGCCACAGCTGGGTGCCGTCGGCCGGTGCGCCCACCGGCACGGTCGGGTCGGTCGCGGAGAGCACCTCGGTGGCCGGGTCCACCGGACCGAGCGGCAGGGTCGCCGGGCTGCGCTGCCCGGCGTTCGGGTGGCCGACCCCGAGCCGCCCCACCGCCCGGCCGTGCCGGGGCTCGAAGACCTGCCCGACCGACTTGACGGCCAGCGGCAGGGTGACCGGCGCGGCCGCGCCCACCGGGGTGAAGGTCACCGAGGTGGCGCGCGCCGGCACCAGCGTGGCGCCGGGCGTGCGGGTGCCGAAGGCCGCGTCGTAGGCCGGTTGCGGCACGATCGGCGGTCGCTGGCTCTCCGCGTACGCGCCGGGCAGCCGGGCGGCGAGCCGGTCCCGGTCGTACGGCGCGGCCGGGGTGCCGGTCACCCGGATCTGGAGCAGGGTACGCGTGTTCGGGCCGTAGCCGGGGCGAGTAACGGGGAGGCCACCGGTGGCGCTGCGGTCCGGCGCGCCGGTGTGCTGGTCGTAGCGCGGGTCGAACCGCGGCAGCGGGGCCGGGCAGTCGTTGTAGAGGATCAGCGTGCTGCCCGGCGGGACGGTTGCGAAGTCCACCACCACGTCGGCCCGCTCGCCGGGGGCGAGCAGCAGGGTGTGCCCGTCCACGTTGAGCACGGTGGGGTCCTGGCGGTCGTACCGGTAGCCGATCGGACGGTTGGGCAGCACCACGGGGGCTGGCAGCAGGCCGCCCTCGTTGCCGATCTGGATCAGCTCCGGCCCGGCGGCGGCCGGGTCGGGCACCCCGCCCTCGCGCCCGTCCACCGGCCAGTGCGCCGGTCGCCCGGGCGCCCGGGCCGCCTCGACCATCGGCACCTCGCCGGCGCGCGCGTCGCCCGCCGCGCCGGTGTCGGTCCACATCGGCCGGTCGGAACCGGCCCGGTAGAGCTGGAGGTTGAGCGTGCGGTCCGGGCAGGCGTTGAGGATCCGGAACCGGTACGCCCGCGGCGCGACCTCCAGGTACGGGTAGGCCACACCGTTGACCAACGGCGTGTCCCCGTACGCCTCGGGCACGGCCGACGGGTGCGGCACGCCCGGCGCGAGTGGCGGCTCGTCCGGCTCGGCGACGGGGTCGTGGTGCGGGTTCGGCACCGGGGCGACCCAGGGGCTGGCCCCACCGTCCGGGTCGTGCGTCCACGGGCCGTAGTCCCAGCGGCCGGTCGGGTTGCCGCCGGTGGTCCGGTACGGGTTCTGCCGAGGCTGGTAGACGTGCGGGTGCCAGAGACTGCCCTTCGCGCCCCAGCGGTCCCGGTCCCAGGTGGGATCCTGCGCGGCGAGCTGGGCGTCGTCCGGCACGAAGGTCTTGTCCTCGATCACCAGGGGGAGCTGGTCGGCGGGCAGCACCCCGTCGTCGACCAGCCGCTCCTCGGCCGGATCGGTGAGCAGGTAGAGCGCGAGCTGGCCGGCATAGACGGTGAGCCGGGACAGGCCGAGGGTGTTGTCGTGCAGCCACAGGAGCCGGCCGCTCTGCTCGTTGGGGAAGTAGAGCGTGGTGGCGCCGGTGCCGGGCGGCGGCATGTCCGGCACCGGGGTCACCCCCACCCCCGTGGGGTACGGCGTGATCTCGCCGGCCGGGGTGACCCACTGCCACGGGTTGCCGGCGCTGATCCACGCGGTCTGCGCCCCGGACAGGTGCGGCACCGCCCGGTTCTGCGGGTAGGGCGCGGGCCCGTCCAGCGGGCCGACCCCGGCCCCGTCGACCGTCTCGTCGACCGGCAGGAACAGTTCGCCGGCCTGGCCGGTGGGCAGCTGGTTGATGAACTTGATCCGCACCGGCCGGCCGCGCCGGGCCACGATCATCGGGCCGAGGTGCCAGGGCCGGTCGGGCGGCGCGACCGTGTTGTGGCCGGCCGCGTCGGTGCCCAGGTTGAGCTGGCGGTAGCCGCGCAGCCGGGTGGCGGGCAGGTCGCGGTGCAGGCGCTGCGCGTACTCCTGGAGGCCGATCTCGTAGTAGTCGCAGCCCGGCCACGTGATCGTGTCGGGGACCGCGACCGGCAGGCGGGCGCCGAGCCCGGCGGTGGCCGGCGGGCCGGGCACCGGCAACGGGTCGACGAACTTGCGGATGCCGGTGCCGGGCAGCGGCCGGCCGTCGGCGTCGAGCGCGGGCAGCGGGCTGGCGGCGAAGTTCGGCACCGGGCCGAAGCAGCGCGGCACGGCGGCCGGGTCGAGGCTGGCCGGGGCGGGGCCGGTCTCCTCGTCGGCGGTGCGGGCGGCGGGCACGGTCGGCGCGTGGTCCTCGGCGGTCCGGGCGAACCGGTCCGCCCATCCCGGCCGGAGTCTGCGGAACAGCACCATGGCTCTCCCCGGGTTCGGGGCGCGCCTGCCGTCACCCCGACGTGGCGGGCGTACGCGCTGCTGACAAGCGGTGAGCACTCCACCGCAGCATGCGACGCGGAAGGTGGGGGAGGGAACTGCCCAATCGTCCCTATCTCGGGCGATCTTGGGTATTTCGTGGAAGTTCCACGCGCCGTCCCGCTCAGCGGTCCGGCTGGCAGGCCGGGCACCAGTACGTGACCCGCTCGCCCAGCTCCTCCTTGCGGATCGCCGTCCCGCAGCGCCGGCACGGCTGGGCCCGGCGGCCGTAGACGTAGCTGGTCTGGCCCCGGTGCAGCGAACCGGTGGTGCTCTGCGTCCACCGGCCCCGGTTGGCGGCGAGCAGACGCTGGGCGAGAGCGACCGTGCCCGGCAGGTCGGGCACGGCACGGACCGGCGTCCACGGGGAGACCCCGCGCAGGAACAGCACCTCGCACTTGTAGAGGTTGCCCACCCCGGCCAGGTTGCGCTGGTCCAGCAGCGCCTCGCCGATGGTCTCGTCCGGGTGGGCGGACAGCCGGCGCACCGCCTCGTCCGGGTCCCAGTCGGGCCCGAGCAGGTCCGGGCCGAGGTGGCCGACCAGCGACTCCTCCTCGGCGGTCGGGATCAGGGCCAGTTCGTGCAGGTGATAGCCGACCGCGACCGCGCCGGGGGAGCGGAGCACCACCCGGATGAGGTGCGCGGGCCGGGCCGACCATCGCTCGCCCGGGGCGTACGCCCGCCAGACGCCGTCCATCCGCAGGTGCGAGTGCAGCGTCCAGTCCCGCCCGCCGCCGTCCGTCGCACCGGCCGGCGGCGCGGCGGTCTCGCGTTGCGCGGCGTCGGTCCGTCCGGCGGCGGGGCCGGTCGCTGTGGGCGTGGCCCGGGCGGCGGCGTCGGTCCGTCCGGTGGCGGGGCCGGTCGGTGTGGGTGTGGCCCGCGCGGTGACGTCGGGCGGTGCGGCGAGCCGGAGCAGCAGGTGCTTGCCCCGGCTGGCCGACTCGCGCACCGTCCAGCCGGTCAGGTCGGTCGCGGCGAGCTGCGGCACGCGGAAGTCGGAGCCGGTGAGCCGGGCGCCGGCCAGCGCGCGCTGGAGGACGCGGGCGGTGTTCCAGACGGTGTCGCCTTCGGGCACGCCTCCATCCTCCCTCGGCCGGCCGGATGCGCACGGCTCAGCCGCCGGTCACCGTCACCACGTCGCCAGGTCGCACACCGAGCCGGTCGACCGCGCGGCCGGTGTTGACGGCCAGCGCCACCAGCCCGGCCGAGTCCACGTACGCGACGAGCCCGCCCGCCGGGGCGTCGCCGAACGTACGCCCCCGCACCGCCGCCCGGCCGGCCACCCGCAGCCGCTCCGGCAGCCCGGCCAGCAGCGCGCCGGGTGCGGCGAGCTGGACGTTGCCGAAGTGATCGACGGTCAGAACCTCGGCGGTGAAGCCCGCGTCCTCGGTGCGAACCACTGGCGCCGGCAGCCGGACGAGCGTCTCCGGGTCCACGGCCGGGCCCGCCTCGCGGACCGGGGCGCCGAGCGCCAGCCGCGCGGCGACCGGGGCGAACACGTCCCGCCCGTGGAAGGTGCGGGAGACCGCTGGAGCCAGCCAGGCCGGATTGGTCAGCTCCACCGCGCCGGTGATCCCGCCGAGCGCCTCGGCGGCGTCCGGCAGCAGCCCGTTGTCCGGACCCACCAGCAGCCCGCCGGGGGTGGCCAGGGCGATGCCGCGCCGGGCCGTGCCGACGCCCGGGTCGACCACGGCCACGTGCACCCCCACCGGCAGGTACGGCACGGTCTGGGCGAGCACCGCCGCGCCCCGGCGTACGTCGGCCGGCGGCACCAGATGGGTCACGTCGATCACCCGGGCGGCCGGGGCGAGCCGGGCGAGCACCCCGTGGCAGGCCGCCACGAACCCGTCGGTAAGGCCGTAGTCAGTGGTCAGCGAGATCCAGGCCGTTCCGTCGGGGCCGGTCACGGCCGAACCTCCGGCCCGGTGAGCCGCCGCTCCAGCCGGAGTTCGTCGTGGAGCGGGATGTCGTCCTCGCCCAGGTGCGGGATGGTGGGCTTGACCGCCCGGGCCCGGTCCACCGCGCCCGGGTCCACCGCCACGATCCGCAGCCCCCGGCGCTGATAGAAGCGGAGCGCCCGGAGGTTGTCGTTGGTGGTGACCAGCCAGAGCCGGTCCGCCCCGGCGGCCGTGGCGACCGCCTCGGCGGCGGCCAGGAGGGCGCTCCCGGCGCCGCTGCCCGGTGCCGTGGCGGCCAGGCTGACCACCTCCAGCCCGCCGCCGGCGAGCCGGTGCACCAGCGCCCCGGCGAACCCGCCCGCCCCGTCCACGGCCACCAGGGCGGGCAGCTCCCGGAGGTCGTAGCGGGTGTCGTGCACCACCACGTACGGGCCGCCCCACTCGCGCTCGTGCAGGGCCGCGAGATCGGCGTGGTCGCCGGGCCCGGCCGGTCGTACCTGGATCGAGGCCATCCGTCCCTCCTCGTCGTGTGCGGGCACACCCTAGCGAGCCGGCCCGCCCGACCCTCCCCGTCGGGCCCGGTGCCCCCTCCGAGCCCGCCACTGTCGCCGCTGGGCCGCGCCGGCGAAACGGTGGTCAGCCGCGGAGGCGGAGGCCTCGTGGGGTGGCGCGGAAACCGGCCGCCGTCAGCGCGTCGCGCAGCGGCGAGGAGTGCACCGCCTCGCCGTCGGCGCGTTCGACGGAGATCGCGCCGAGCGCGCCGGAGTGCACCGCGTCGGCGAGCGCCTTGCCGGCCGCGGCCAGCGCGTCGGTGTCGTCGGTGAAGGAGAGGATGGTCCGTCCGCCCCGCTCGACGTAGAGCACCAGGTCGCCGCCGACCAGCACGACCAGCGCACCGGCCTTGCGCCCGGCCCGGTGGCCGGTGGCGGGGGCCGCTCCGTCGCCGGAGTCGACCACCCGGTCCGGCCAGGGCAGGGCCGCGCCGTACGGGTTGGCCGGGTCGGTGGCGGCGAGCACCACGGTGGGGCCGCCCCGGGCCCGGCTGTCGTCGGCGGGGTCGGCGAGGGCGCGGATCCGGTCAACCGCCCCGGGCACGGCGAACTGGGCCGCGCCGAGCCCCTCGACGAAGTAGCCGCGCCGGGCCGCGCCGCGTTCCTCCAGAGCGGAGAGCACCGGGTAGACCGCCGCGAAGCCGCCGGTCACCTGCTCGGCCATGACGGCGCCCCGGGTGACCACGCCGTGCCGTTCGAGGAGCAGGTCGGCGAGGGCGGCGGCCCGGCGGGTGGGGTCGAGGTCGCGCTCGGGCAGCCGGGACCAGCGGCCCGCCACGGTGGGCGGCCCGCCACGGCTGGGCAGCGCCACCCGGCCGGGGCGGCGGTAGCGGGTGCGCGCGGCGGTGGGCCGGGACCGGTGCGCCCCGCCGCCGCCGAGCGCCGCCCGGAGCGGAGCCAGGGTGTCGTTGGTGAGGTGGCCGGCCCAGACCAGGTCCCACACGGCGGCGGTCAGGGCGGTGTCGTCGGTGGAGCCGACCCGGTCGGAGAGGGAGCGGAAGAAGAGCGCCTGCCCGTCGGCGAGCGCGTCGAGCACCGCCTCGTGCAGCGGGGTGAGGGTCAGCGCCTCGTCCGGCGGGGGCAGCAGCAGGGGCGCGACGTCCGCGTACGCGAGCGTGACCCAGCCGTCGCCGCCGGAGATCGCCCCGGATCCGGCCCAGACGACCTCCCCGCTGGCGCAGAGCTCGTCGAGCTGGGCGGGGGAGTAGTCGGCGACCCGGGCGGGCAGCACGAGGCGTTCCAGTGCGGACGCCGGCACGGCCGCTCCCTGCAACTGCTCGACGGTGGCGGCGACCGCCTCGACGCCCCGGGCCGAGGAGCCGACCTGCTGCCAGCGGGGCAGGAACGCGGCGAGCGCCCGGGGCGGCACCGGCTCGATCTCCCGGCGCAGCGCGGCCAGGGAGCGGCGGCGCAGCAGCCGCAGCACCTCGGCGTCGCACCACTGGGTGCCGACGCTGTCCGGGGCGAACTCGCCGGAGACCACCCGCCCGGTGGCGGCCAGGCGGCGCAGCGCCTGCTCGACGACGAACACCCCGAGCCCGAACCGGGCGGCGCAGGTGGCCGCCGCGAACGGGCCGTGGGTGCGGGCGTAGCGGGCGACCAGGTCGCCCAGCGGGTCGGCCACCGGCGTCAGGTACGCCTCGGCGACCCCGACGGGCAGCGCCACGCCGAGCGCGTCGCGCAGCCGGGCGGCGTCCTCGACGACGACCCAGCGGTCCTCGCCGGCGACCCGGACCCGCAGCACCCGCCGGGCCGCCTCCAGCTCGCTCAGCCACCCGGCCGGGACCCCCCGCTCGGCCAGCTCCGCCTCGCTCAGGTCGCCGACGACCCGGAGCAGCTCGACCACGTCCTCCGCGTCGCGGGGGCGGCGCTGCTCGGTGCGCCAGCGCAGTTGCCGTTCGGTCTCGGCGAGCACCGCGGGGTCGAGCAGCTCCCGCAGGTCGACCCGGCCGAGCAGCTCGCCGAGGAGCCCCGAGTCGAGGGCCAGGGCGGCGGCCCGCCGCTCGGCCAGCGGGGCGTCGCCCTCGTAGAGGAACGCGCCCACGTAGCCGAAGAGCAGCGAGCGGGCGAACGGTGACGGGCGCTCGGACTCGACCTCGACCAGGCGGACCTTGCGGGCGCCCAGGTCGCGCATGAGCTGCGCCAGCGCGGGCTGGTCGAAGACGTCCTGGAGGCATTCCCGGGCGGCCTCCAGGGTGACCGGGAAGTCGGCGTACTCGCGGGCCACGTCGAGGAGCTGGGCGGCGCGCTGGCGCTGCTGCCAGAGCGGCTGGCGGCGGCGCGGGTCGCGGCGGGGCAGCAGCAGGGACCGGGCCGCGCACTCGCGGAACCGCGAGGCGAACAGCGCCGAGGTGCCGACGGACTCCTCGACCAGCTGGGCGATCTCGTCGGGGTCGAAGACCACCACGTCGGCGCCGGGCGGCTCGTCGGCGGTGTCGGGCAGCCGGACCACGATGCCGTCGTCGGAGGGCATCACCTGGGCGTCGACCCCGTAGCGCTCAGCGAGCCGGCGCCCGATGGCGAGCGCCCACGGGCCGTTGACCCGCGCGCCGAGCACCGAGTGCACGGCGAGCCGCCAGTCGCCCAGCTCGTCGCGGAACCGCTCGACGACCACCGTGCGGTCGTCGGGCAGCGACCGGGTGGCCTCCTTCTGTTCGCGCAGGTAGGTCATGAGGTTGCCGGCGGCCCAGTCGTCCAGCCCGCCCGCGCGCAGCGCGGCCACGGCGTCGGCGTCGGACTGGCGCAGCAGCGCCCGGACCCGGGCGCCGATGGCCCGGCCCAGCTCGACCGGGCGGCCGAGCTGATCGCCCTTCCAGAACGGCATCCGGGCGGCCTGCCCCGGGGCGGGGGAGACGAGCACGCGATCGGGGGTGATCTCCTCGATCCGCCAGGACGACGAGCCGAGCAGGAAGACGTCGCCCACCCGCGACTCGTAGACCATCTCCTCGTCCAGCTCGCCGACGCGGGCGGCCCGCTCGGCGCCGGCCAGGAAGACCCCGAACAGGCCCCGGTCGGGGATGGTGCCACCGCTGGTGACGGCGAGCCGCTGAGCGCCGGGCCGGCCGGTGAGCACGTCGGCGGCCCGGTCCCAGACCAGCCGGGGCCGCAGCTCGGCGAAGGCGGTCGACGGGTAGCGCCCGGAGAGCATGTCGAGCACCGCGTGCAGCGCCGAGTCGGGCAGCTCGGCGAAGGGCGCGGCCCGGCGGACCAGCACGGCCAGGTCGCCGAGCCGCCACGGCTCCAGGGCCACCATGGCCACGATCTGCTGGGCCAGCACGTCGAGCGGGTTGCGCGGGTAGTGCAGCTCCTCGATGGCGCCCTCGCCCATCCGCTCGGCGACCACCGTGCAGGAGAGCAGGTCCCCGCGGTGCTTCGGGAAGACCACGCCCCGGGAGACCGCGCCGACCTGGTGCCCGGCCCGGCCGACCCGTTGCAGGCCGGCGGCCACGCTCGGTGGGGCCTCGATCTGGACGACCAGGTCGACCGCGCCCATGTCGATGCCCAGCTCCAGGCTGGAGGTGGCGACCACGGCCGGGAGCTGCCCGGACTTGAGCGCCTCCTCGATGTGCTTGCGCTCCTCGCGGGAGACGCTGCCGTGGTGGGCCCGCGCGATCACCGGCGGCGCGCCGGCCGCCGCTCCGGACTGTGCCATCACCTCGGCCGGCTGCCGGGGCGCGCGCAACGGCCCCACCGGCCCGCCGAACGCATCGGCGCCACGCCCCCGCGCCGGGCCGGGCCCGTCCGCGGGATCGCCGTCGCCGGCCGCCGGGCCGAAGCCGGCCCCCGCAGCGCCGTCCGCCGGACCGTCCTCGCCGGCCCCCGGGCCGTGGACGCCCGCCAGCAGCTCGGATACGCCCACCGGCTCCCCGCCCCGGGCCACGCGACCGCCGGCCGGGGTGGCCGCCGCCTCCAGTTCCTCGGCGGCCAGCTCGTTGAGCCGGGCGCAGAGCCGCTCGGCGCTGCGCCGGGAGTTGGTGAAGACGATGGTCGACCGGTGCGACCGGATCAGTGAGAAGACCCGTTCCTCGACGGCCGGCCAGATCGACGCCCGGCGCGGGCCGAGCCCGCCCAGCGCGTCCTCCGGCGGCTCCTGCTCGTCGAGGCGGGTCATGTCCTCCACCGGCACCTGCACGCTGACCTCGATGGTCTTGCTGCTGGGCGGCTGCACCACGTCGACGGGGCGGGCCCCGCCCAGGAAGCGGGCGCACACGTCGATCGGCCGGACGGTGGCGGAGAGCCCGATCCGCTGCGCCGGGGTTTCCAGCAGCGCGTCGAGGCGTTCCAGGGAGAGGGCCAGGTGGGCGCCGCGCTTGGTGCCCGCGACGGCGTGCACCTCGTCGACGATCACCGTGCGGACCCCGCGCAGCGAGTCGCGCGCGGCGGAGGTGAGCAGCAGGAACAGCGACTCGGGTGTGGTGATGAGGATGTCCGGTGGGGTGCGGGCGAAGGCGCGCCGCTCGTCGGCGGGGGTGTCGCCGGTGCGCATGCCCACGGTGATGTCGGGCGGGGTGAGGCCGAGCCGGGTGGCGGCCTGCCGGATGCCGGTGAGCGGGGCGCGCAGGTTGCGTTCCACGTCGACGGCGAGCGCCTTGAGCGGGCTGACGTAGAGCACCCGGCAGCGCTGCCGCGCCTCGGCCGGCGGCGGCTCCTTGGCCAGCCGGTCCAGCGACCAGAGGAACGCCGCCAGGGTCTTGCCGGAGCCGGTCGGAGCGACGACCAGGGCGTTGCGCCCGGCGGCGACCGATCGCCAGGCGCCCTCCTGGGCGGGGGTGGGCGCCGCGAAGGCCGCGGTGAACCACTCGCGGGTCGCCGCGCCGAACTCCGCCAGGACCGCCGCGCCCCGGGTCACCTCGTCCGCCACGCCCTCTATCCTGCCCCGCCCGTGTGACAACCAGTCCACGCCGGACGCTGTTCTGTCCGGGACGGGGCCTTACGCGACGGATGTGGCCTTGAATGCGTTAAGTCTCACTTAACTGCTTGCTTGCACCGCGCAACATAAAGTAACTTCACCCGCAACGCAGCGTGGGGTGGAGGGCTTGGATGACCGTGCAGGGGCGAGGGTCCGGGTCCGGGACCGACGTGCTCATCCGCAAGGTCGACAGTCATCTCGCCGCGCTCCGCACCGGCCTGCACGGCCCCGAGCTGGAGCTGGCCGAGGATCTGGCCCGATGCCTGCGCGAGCTGGTCGTCGCCACCGCCCACTCCAGCGCCGCCGACCGGGGGCTGGTCCGGGCCGCGGTCCACTACTTCGTCCTGCGCCGGGAGAGCCGCGGCAAGCTGCTGCCGGTGCGCTCCCTGGCCGCCGCCCAGCGGGTGGTCAACAAGGCGGTCCGCCAGCTCGGCCGCCCCGACCTGCTCGTCGAGACGCCCCGCCGGGACCGCTCCGTCCCCGACCCCGCCCTGCGCTGACCGCCGCCCCACCGCCGGGCCGGTTTCCGGAAAACCGCCCGGTCGGGCGGGAATGTGGCGTCTGATCGGTCGTGGCCGCAGTGTGCCCGGCCGGCGCGCTGTCACCTCGACCGGGAGTGCGCGTGCTCGTCCTGCTGATCCTGCACCTGGTGGCGGCCCTGTCCGCCCCGCTGCTGGTCCGCCGGTGGGGCCCCCGCGCCTGCCTGGTTCTCGCGCTCGCGCCGGCCGCCACCTTCGGCTGGGCGGTGGCGCACACCGGGGCGGTCCGCGACGGCGGGGCGGTGGTCGAGACGTACCCGTGGGTCCCGGAGCTCAGGCTCGACGTGGCGCTGCGGGTCACCACTCTGTCCTGGCTGATGCTGCTGCTGATCGGAGGCGTCGGCGCGCTGGTGCTGGTCTACTCCGCCCGCTACTTCCACACCGGCTCGGCGGGCCTGGCCCGGTTCGCGGCCGTCCTGGTCGCCTTCGCCGGGGCGATGGCGGGCCTGGTCGTCTCCGACAACCTGCTGCTGCTCTACGTCTTCTGGGAGCTGACCACGGTCTTCTCCTACCTGCTGATCGGGCACAGCACCGAGCGGCGGTCCAGCCGGTGGGCGGCGGCGCAGGCGCTGACCGTCACGACCCTCGGCGGGCTGGCCATGCTGGTCGGCTTCCTGCTGCTCGGCCACCACGCCGGCAGCTACCGCTGGTCGGTCGTCACGGCCGCGCCGCTGCCCGGCGGCGGCTACCTGGTGGTCGCGGTGCTGCTCGTCCTCACCGGCGCCCTCGCGAAGTCCGCGGTCTTCCCCTTCACCTCGTGGCTGCCGGTGGCCATGGCCGCGCCCACCCCGGTCAGCGCCTACCTGCACGCGGCGGCCATGGTCAAGGCCGGGGTGTTCCTCGTCGGGCTGCTCGGCCCGGCGCTCGCCCCGGCCGGTCCGTGGCGGCCGGTCACCGTGGTCGCCGGGCTGGTCACCCTGGTCGCCGGGGGCTGGGCGGCGCTGCGGCAGACCGACCTCAAGCTGCTGCTGGCGTACGGGACGGTCAGCCAGCTCGGCCTGCTCACCGTGGTGCTCGGCGCGGGCACCCCGAAGGCCGCTCTCGCCGGCGTCGCCATGCTGCTGGCGCACGCGCTGTTCAAGGCCGCGCTCTTCCTGGTCGTCGGCATCCTCGACCACAGCGCCGGCAGCCGGGACCTGCGCGACCTGTCCGGCGTGGGCCGGGGCGCACCGGTGCTCGCCACGGTCGCCACGCTGGCCGCCGCCTCGATGGCCGGCGTGCCGCCGCTGTTCGGCTTCGTGGCCAAGGAGGCGGTGCTCGGCGCGTTCACCGGGCGGCCCGTGGTGCTCGCCGTGCTGGTCGTGGGAAGCGCGCTGACCGTCGCGTACAGCATCCGGTTCCTCTGGGGCGCGTTCGCGTCGCGGCCGGGTGTCGAAATGACCGACGTGGAGCCGCCGCCCGCCGCCATGCTCGTACCCCCGGCCCTGCTCGCCGTCGCCGGGCTCGCCGCAGGTCCGGCCGCCGGCCGGCTGGGTGGCCTGCTGCACCCGTACGCCGAGCTGTTCGGCCCGGTCGAGGAGAAACTGGCGCTCTGGCACGGACCGACCGCGGCGCTCGGCCTCTCCGCCCTGGTGCTGGCCGGCGGGGTGGTGCTGCACCTGGCCCGCGGCCCGCTCGCCCCCGCGCTGACCCGGCTGCGCGCGCCGGTCGGCGGCAACCAGGGGTACGAGTGGATCACGCACCGGTTCGACCGGTTCGCCATCGAGGTCACCGGCGCCACCCAGCGCGGCGCCCTGCCGCAGTACCTCGGCACCGTGCTGGTCGTCCTGGTGCTGGTCCCGGGGGGCGCCATGCTGGCCACCCGGCCGTGGCGCACCGGGATCGCCGTGTGGGACAACCCGACCCAGCTCGTGGTCTGCGTGGTCATCGCGGTGGCCGCGCTGCTCGCGGTGGGCGCGCGGCGCCGGCTCACCGCCATGCTGCTGGTGGGCGTCACCGGTTACGGCACCGCCATGATGTTCGTCCTCTACGGCGCGCCCGACGTGGCGCTCACCCAGTTCCTCGTGGAGACCGCCACCATCGCCGTCTTCGTGCTGGTACTGCGCCGGCTGCCGGAACGCTTCTCGGCCCGCCCGTTGCGCCGCAGCCGCTGGGTGCGCCGCGGCATCGGCGTGGCCGCCGGCCTGGTCATGGCCGGCCTGGCGCTGGCCGCGGCCGGCGCGCGGCGGGAGCCGTCGGTCTCGGCGGCGTTCCCCGAGCTGGCCGTGACGCAGGGCTACGGCCGCAACGTGGTCAACGTGACCCTTGTCGACATCCGGGCCTGGGACACCATGGGCGAGATCGCGGTGCTGGTGGTGGCCGCGACCGGGGTTGCCAGCCTCATCTTCGAGCGGTCCCGCACCGGGCCCCGGCCGCGCCGCCCCGGCCCGGTGCGGTCGCGGCGGGACCGGCGGACGGTCTGGCTGCGCGGCGGGGCCACCCTGCACGAGCGCCGCCGCTCGATCGTCTTCGAGGTGGTCACCCGGCTGATCTTCCACACGGTGCTGCTGTTCTCGCTGTTCCTGCTCTTCTCCGGGCACAACTCCCCGGGCGGCGGCTTCTCCGGCGGCCTGGTCGCCGGCCTCGCGCTGACCGTCCGCTACCTGGCCGGCGGCCGGTACGAGCTGGCCGAGTCCGCGCCGGTCGGCGCCGGCACCGTGCTGGGCGCGGGTCTGGCCGTCTCGGTCGGCGGCGGCGCCGTCGGGCTGCTCCTCACCGGGCAGGTGCTGGAGAGCGTCAAGGTCGATCTCTGGCTGCCGCTGGTCGGCCAGTTCCACCTGGTCACGTCGCTCTTCTTCGACATCGGCGTCTACCTCGTCGTGGTCGGGCTCGTGCTGGACATCCTGCGCAGCCTCGGCGCCGAGGTGGACCGGCACGTCGAGGCGGCCGGCGAGCCGGCCCGGGGGCTGGCCGTGCAGCGCGAGGGGGAGAGCCCATGACGCGGGGCGCGCCGGGGCCGACCCTGGTGCTGGTGATCGCCGTCGGGGTGCTCGTCGCCACCGGGGTCACCCTGCTGCTGGAACGGAGCCTGACCCGGATCCTGCTCGGCGTCATCCTGCTCGGCAACGGGGTGAACCTGCTGATCCTGCTCGGCGGCCGGGCCGGGGCCGCGCCGCTGGTCGGCACCGCGCCGGCCGCGGCGATGAGCGACGCGCTGCCGCAGGCCATGGTGCTCACCGCCGTGGTGATCACGTTCGGGCTGACCGCGTTCCTGCTCGCCGTCGCCTACCGGAGCTGGTACCTGTCCGGCGACGACGAGGTGCAGGACGACCTGGAGGACCGGCAGATCGTCCGGCTCGCCGAGCGCAACGAGGTGTCCACGGCGGACCTCGGCGGCGAGGGGCCGGACAACGATCCGGAGCAGGTGGACCCGGAGCCGGCGCTGCGCCGCCTCCGCCGGCGGGGCGAGGACCAGTGAGCGCGAGGAGTGAGCCGGGGTTGCGAGCCCCGCAGTCGCGAACGAAGGCCAGCGCAGTGAGCGCGAGGAGTGAGCCGGGGTTGCGAGCCCCGCAGTCGCGAACGAAGGCCAGCGCATGACCCCGGCGCTGGTGCCGCTGCCGGTGGTGGTGCCGCTGCTCGGCGCGGCGCTCACCCTGCTCCTGACCAACCGGCCCGGGTTGCAGCGGTCGGTCAGCGTGATCGGGCTGACCACCACCCTGCTGGTGGCGGTGGTGCTGCTGGTCCAGGCGTACCGGCACGGGCCCGTCGTGGTCCGGGTGGCCGGCTGGCCGCCGCCGGTCGGCATCGTGCTGGTCGCCGACCAGCTGGCCGCGCTGATGCTGGTGGTCTCCTCGGCGGTCACCCTCTGCGTGCTGCTCTACTCGATCGGCCAGGGGCGGGGCGAGTCCGGCGAGAGCGCGCCGGTGAGCATCTACCACCCCACCTACCTGGTGCTCACCGCCGGCGTGACCAACGCCTTCCTGGCCGGGGACCTGTTCAACCTGTTCGTCGGCTTCGAGATCCTGCTGGCCGCGAGCTTCGTGCTGATCACCCTCGGCGGGACGGAGGTCCGGATCCGCACCGGTTCGACGTACGTGGTGGTCAGCATCCTGTCGTCGATGATCTTCCTGGCCGCGCTGGGCCTGGTGTACGCGGCCACGGGCACCGTCAACATGGCGCAGCTCGCCGTCCGGCTGGACGGCCTGCCGTCCGGCGTACGCCTGTCGTTGCAGCTCACCCTGCTGCTGGCCTTCGGCATCAAGGCGGCGGTCTTCCCGGTCTCCGCCTGGCTGCCGGACAGCTACCCGACCGCGCCCGCCCCGGTGACCGCGGTGTTCGCGGGCCTGCTCACCAAGGTCGGCGTGTACGCGATCATCCGCACCGAGACGCTGCTCTTTCCTGGCGGGGAGGTCTCCGGCCTGCTCATGGTGGTGGCCGGACTGACCATGCTGGTCGGCATCCTCGGCGCGGCGGCCCAGTCCGACATGAAGCGGCTCTTCTCCTTCACCCTGGTCAGCCACATCGGCTACATGATCTTCGGGGTGGCGTTGAGCAGCGTCGCGGGCCTGGCCGGGGCGATCTTCTACGTGGTGCACCACATCACCATCCAGACCACCCTCTTCCTGGTGGCCGGCCTGGTCGAGGTGCGCGCCGGCAGCACCGACCTGCGCCGGCTCGGCGGGCTGGCCCGGATCGCCCCGCTGCTCGCCGTGCTCTTCTTCGTCCCGGCGATGAACCTGGCCGGCATCCCGCCGTTCTCCGGGTTCCTCGGCAAGCTCGGCCTGCTCCAAGCCGGCGTGGCGGCCGGCGGGACGCTGTCCGCCGTGCTCGTCGGTGCGGGCACGCTGACCAGCCTGCTCACCCTCTACGCCGCCTCGCGGGTATGGAACATCGCGTTCTGGCGCGCGCCCCGCCTGGCCACCTCCGGCCCGCCCGTCCGGCTGCCCGGGCTCATGGTCGGTGCCACCGCCGCCCTGGTGCTGCTCGGCCTGGTGCTCACCGTGGCCGCCGGACCGCTGTTCCGGGTCACCGCGGACGCGGCGACCGACCTGCGCCAGCGCACCCCCTACGTCCGGGCGGTCCTGCCGTGACCGACGACCTGCCCCCGGGCCGGGCGGCCGGTGACGCGGAACCGGCGGGCGGCCCGCCGCCGGCCCACCTCACGCCCGACGCCCCCGCCCCCGCCGTGGGCCGGGGTGGGCGGCGGCGCGACCAGGCCATCGCCCTCGGGTGGCTGGTCGCCGTCTGGGTGCTGCTCTGGGGCGACCTGACCTGGGGCAACCTGCTCGCCGGCCTGGTGGTCGGCGCGGCCGTGCTGCTCTTCTTCCCGCTCCCGCCGGTCACCTTCGGCGGGCGGCTGCGCCCCGGCGCCCTGCTGGTCCTGGCGGTCACCTTCGCCGGCGAACTGGTCACCGCCAGCCTGCACGTCGCCGCCGTGGCGCTGCGGCCCGGCTGCGTCCCGCGCGGCGCGATCATCGCGGTGCCGCTGCGGGTCCGCACCGACCTCAACCTCGCGCTCACCGCCGAGGTGATCTCCCTGGTGCCGGGGACCCTGATCCTGGACGTCGACCGCGACCGCGGGGTGCTCTACGTGCACGTGCTCGACGTCCGCCGCCCGGAGGACCTGACCGCCGGCCGGGAGCGGGTCCTCGCCGTCGAGCGGCGCATCGTCCGCGCCGTCGGCTCCTCCGCGGAGGTACGCCGGCTCAGCCTCGAACCCGTCGATCGGAGGAACCAACCGTGACCGCGCTGCTCGCCCTCGCGCTGACCACGCTGCTCTCGGTCACCGCGCTGCTCGCCCTGGCCCGGATCTACCGCGGCCCGTCCCTGCTCGACCGCGTCGTCGCCGCCGACCTGCTGCTCTCCACCATGCTGGGCGCGGTGGGCGCGGAGGCGGGGGTCAACGGGCACGCCACCACGCTGCCGGTGCTGGTGGTGCTCTCCCTGCTCGGCTTCGTCGGCTCGGTGTCGCTGGTCCGCTTCGCGGTCCGGGAGGAAGTGTGAGCACCGTCGCGGACTGGCTCGGTGGGGCGTGCCTGCTGGCGGGTGCCCTGCTCAGCCTGGTTGCCGGGATCGGCGTGCTGCGCTTCCCGGACGTGCTGGGCCGGATGCACGCCGCCACCAAGCCGCAGGTGCTCGGCGTGCTGCTGCTCCTCGTCGGCCTCGCGCTGAGGCTGCGTACGCCGTCGGACCTGGGCATGCTCGCGCTGGTGGCGGTCTTCCAGCTGGCCACGGCGCCGGTCGCCGCGCAGATGATCGGGCGGGCCGCCTACCGGTCGGGGCGGATCGACCGGAAGCTGCTCGACACCGACGAGCTGGCCGGCCGGTGAACCGGACAGCGGGGAGGCTTCCGGCACCCTCAGCGAACGTCCAGCCGCCGTCGATAAAATGGCCACATGATCGACTCCTCTGCCCAGGAGGGCAGCAGTAGCCAGCCGGGTCGTGCCCGGCAACCTCTGGACCCGACGGCCCCGGGAGCCCTGAACCTCCCGTGCTGATCCTCGTCGGACTCGCCCTCATCATCGTGCTCACCGCCGCCACCGGTTACTTCGTGGCCCAGGAGTTCGGTTACGTCGCCGTGGACCGGGGCAAGCTCAAGCAGCTCGCCGACGGTGGCGACCGCGCCGCGGCCCGTGCCCTGGAAGTGACCGGCCGGCTCTCCTTCATGCTCTCCGGCGCCCAGCTCGGCATCACCGTGACCGCCCTGCTGGTCGGTTACGCCGCCGAGCCCTACCTGGGCGCCGGGCTGGCCGACCTGCTCGGCGTGGCCGGCGTCTCGGACGCGGTGGCGCTGCCGCTGTCGGTGGCGCTCGCCCTGATCATCGCCACCATCGTGCAGATGGTCCTCGGCGAGCTGGCACCGAAGAACCTGGCCATCGCCCGCGCCGAGCCCCTGGCCCGGGCCCTCGCCCGGTCCACCCTCATGTACCTGCGGATCGCCGGACCGCTGATCACCCTCTTCGACCGGGCCGCCGTGCGGTTGCTCCGCCGGATCGGCATCGAGCCGATCGAGGAGCTGCCCAGTGGCGCCACCCCGGAGGACCTGGAACAGATCATCGCCGAGTCCCGGGAGGAGGGGCACCTCGACGCCGAGATGTCCGACCTGCTCGACCGGGGCCTCGACTTCCGGGAGCTGACCGCCGGGGAGGCCATGGTCCCCCGGGTCGACGTGCACACCGTACGGGCCGACGAGCCGGTCAGCCGGGTCGTCGAGCTGCTCGACACCGGCCACTCCCGGTTCCCGGTGCGCGGCGCCGAGGGCGTCGACGACCTGGTCGGTGTGATCGGCATCGCCGACGTGCTCGGGGTGCCGCCGGCCGAGCGCGCGACCACCCGGGTCGGCGCGGTGGCCGTACCCCCGTTGCTGGTGCCGGAGACGCTGCCGCTGCCGACGGTGCTGGACCGGCTCCGGGTCGGGCACCGCCAGCTCGCCTGCGTGGTCGACGAGTACGGCGGCTTCGCCGGCGTGATCACGCTCGAGGACCTCGCCGAGGAGCTGGTCGGGCCGATCCGCGACGAGGACGACCCGCCGGAGCGCGCCCCGGCCCGGCAGGACGACGGCTCCTGGGTGGTGCCGGCCCGCTGGCGGATCGACGAGGTCGCCGACAGCACCGGCATCGCGCTGCCCGAGGCGCCTGAGTACGACACCCTCTCCGGCCTGGTCATGCGGGAGCTGGGCCGGGTGCCCGAGGTCGGCGACCGGCTGGAGATCGCCCTCGCGGTCGACGGCGACGAGCCGGAGGTCGAGCCGCGCGCCCTGGTCGAGGTGCTGGCGGTCGACCGGCACGTGGCCGACTCCGTCCGGCTGCGGACCACGGCCGGCGCGCACGGGGAGGAGGCGGCATGAGCCCAGGGTTCGCGCTCTTCTTCTCCGTGGTGCTCCTGGCGCTCAACGGCTTCTTCGTGGCGGCCGAGTTCGCGCTGGTCGCCGCCAAGCGGTACCGGCTGGAGCAGTCGGCGGCCGGCGGCGGCCGGGCGGCCCGCGCGGCGCTGGACGGCGTGCGCGAGCTGAGCCTCATGCTGGCCGGCGCCCAGCTCGGCATCACCCTGTGCACCCTGGGCCTCGGCGCGCTGGCCGAACCGGCGATCGAGCACCTGCTCAGCCCGCTGCTGCACGCGGTCGGGCTGCCGGACGCGGTCAGCCACCTGGTGGGGCTGCTGTTCGCCCTGGCCCTGGTGACCTTCCTGCACCTGGTGGTCGGCGAGATGGCCCCGAAGTCCTGGGCGATCACCGACGCGGAGCGCTCGGCCATGCTGCTGGCGCTGCCGTTCCGGGCCTTCGCCCGGGTCGCCCGCCCGGTGCTCTCCGCGCTGAACGCCCTCGCGAACGCCGTGCTGCGGCTGTTCGGCGTCCGCCAGCAGGACCAGCTCGCCCAGGTGCACGGCCCGGACGAGCTGCGCATCCTGCTGGAGCAGTCCCGCGAGCACGGTCTGCTCGGCGCCGAGCAGCACCAGCTGCTGACCAGCATGCTGGAGCTGCAGGGCACGCGGGTGGCGCAGGTGATGGAGCCGTTCGACCGGATCGTCACGGTGCGCCGGGACGACACCGCCGAGCGGATCGAGCACGTCTCCCGCGACAGCGGCCGGTCCCGGCTCGCGGTGGTCGACACGGGTGGCGAGGTGTGCGGCCTCGTCCACGTCCGGGAGGCGGTCCGCGCGGTCACCACCGGCCGGCCGGCGACCGCCGAGGAGCTGATGACCCCGGCGTTCACCCTGCCAGGCGAGGCGTCGGTCACCGAGGCGGTGGCGGCCATGCGGGGCCAGCAGGCCCAGCTGGCGCTGGTCAGCAACGGGGGCGGCCCGACCCGGCCGATCGGCTTCGTCGCGCTGGAGGACCTCCTCGAGGAGGTCATCGGCGAGTTCGACGACGAGACCGACCCGGTGCCCCGGGGCCGCCGGATGCGCTGAGGCCGGGTCCGGGTGCGTCCGTTGTTGCCAGGGCGACAACCGGCGCACCCGGACCGCATGGGGGAGCGGGCAGCGGGAAAGCCCGCGGCATGCGGCTGACCGGGGTGTCGTCGGAGTCCGTGTGGACCGGGCTGTCGGTGAGCACCACGCTGCCCAACCCGAGCACCCGCCCCGGCCTGCGCCTGCCCGGCCGGGTCACCATGACCGCCGGTGGCACCGACGTCCCCGTCCGGCACATCCGCCTCGGGCTGGTGGCGCAGGCCGAACCGGACGATCCGGAGTCGCCCCGCCGGCTGGTGCAGTACCACCAGGTGCCGATCGCCGGCCGGTTCGTGGTGCCCGCCGGGCGGCGGCGGGCCGTCGACTTCGCGATCCCGCTGCCCTGGGAGACCCCGGTGACCATGTTCGGCGGGGTGCCGCTGATGAGCCTGCGCACGGGGTTGCGTACCGAGGTGTCGGTCGACCCGGACCTGGACCAGGGCGCCATGGTGCCGGTGTTCGTCCATCCGCTGCCCACCCAGCAGCACATCCTCGCCGCGCTGGACACGCTCGGCTTCCTCATGCGGCAGGCCGGGCTCCAGTACGGGCGGCTGCCCGGGGTGGAGCAGGCGCTCCCGCTGCACGAGCGGCTGGGCTTCTGGGTGGCACCGCTCTACGCCGGCCCGATCACCGAACTGGAGGTGATCTTCGTGACCAACGCCGCGGGGCTGGAGGTGCTGCTCTGGATGGACCGCCGGCTCGCCCTGGCCGGGGTGACCCACCAGAGCATCAGCCGGTTCCGGGTCTGGCACGCGGGCGCCGACCGGCGGGACTGGGTCGCCACCGTGGACGGCTGGCTGCGGCAGGCCATCGACCGGCACGCCGATGCCGCCGCCCCGGCCGGCTGGTCCGCCGGGCTCCGCGAGTCCGCGCACGTCAGCCGCCCGCCCGACGAGCCGGTCGCTCCGGGCTACGGCCTCGGCGGCACAGCCGGTGGGGCGGGCGTGGGCGGCGGCGGAGGCAGCGACGGCACCTGACGCCGGCTTCCCGGCCGCGCGGCGCCCGGGAAGCCGGCGTCAGACCGAGGCGGTGGCGAGCTTCAGGCTGAAGCCGAGGAAGAGCACCGCGATGGCCGTGGTGCCGGTCGCGGCCAGCCGCCGCCGGCGGTGGAACTGGGCGGCCAGGAAGGTGCCGGTGAGGATCAGCGCGGTCAGGTAGAGCGCGCTGGTCACCTGCGCGATCAACCCGAGCAGCAGGAAGGACAGCGCCGGCCACGCGTACGCGGGGTCGACGAACTGGATGAAGAACGAGATGAAGAAGAGGATCGCCTTGGGGTTGAGCAGGCTGATCACCAGCGCCCGCCGGAACGGGTCGCGCACCGCCGCCGGCTCCGCCGCGTCGATGAGCCGCGGCGCCGCGGGGTCGTTGCGGTCGCGCCAGCGCCGCCAGGCCCCGCGCAGCATGGTCAACCCCAACCACGCGAGGTACGCGGCGCCCGCGTACTTGATCACGAGGAAGAGCGCCGGGTACGCCTTCAGCAGCGATGCCACCCCGGCGGCGGAGAGGATCATCAGCACCGAGTCGCCGACGAACACGCCCCCGGCGGCCCGGTAACCGGAGGCCACCCCGCGGCGCGCCGCGGTGGAGAGCACGAAGAGCGAGTTCGGCCCGGGCAGCAGCACGATCGCCACGGTGCCCAGCACGTACGTCCAGATGTCGGTGATCCCCAGCACGCCGGTCATCATGACGCCACGGGCGCCCCGGGGCGAAGCCGTTCCCGCAGCGTGACCTGTGCGTTTGGCCACTCGGAGGCGAGCATCGAGTAGAGCGCGGACTCCCGCCAGGTGCCGTCGGCGCGGCGCCGGTTGGACCGCAGCGTCCCCTCCCGCACGGCGCCGAGGCGTTCGATGGCCCGCTGCGAGCGCTCGTTGAGCGAGCTGGTCTGCCAGGTGACCCGGACGGCGTCCAGCTCCTCGAAGGCCCGCGTGAGCAGCAGCAGCTTGGCCTCGGTGTTGATCCCGGTGCGCCACCAGGGCCGGCCGAGCTGGGTGTAGCCGATCTCCACGGCGCGCAGTTCCGGGTCGGGCTGGTAGTAGGAGGTCGTGCCGACCACCGCCCCGGTCACCGCGCAGCGCTGCACCCAGGGCATCCGCTCCCCGCGCCGGTGGGCGTCGAGCGCGGACCGGATGTAGGCCGCCATCTCCTCGACGTCGCCCGGGCGCGTGCTGCCGACGTACCGCCAGACCTCCTCGTCGTCGAGGGCGGCGTACAGCTCCTCGGCGTGGGACTCGTCGAGCGGCTCCAGCACGACGTGCTCGCCGCGCAGCACCACGGGCTCCAGCCAGGGGGACGGAACCGGCCGCAGGTACGCCGGCACCGGCGCGGTCACCCCGGCGGCCGGCTCCGGCACGCCGGCGGTGAGCCGCAGCGGCACCACCCCCGCCCAGTGCGGCAGGTGCAGGTCGGCGGGATCGTCGCCGGCCCCGGCGGCCCGGGCGCGGAGCGACACCTCGCGCAGCGGCAGCGCCAGCACGGCCGTCTCGGCCAGCTCGCGCCGGTTCGGCGGGCGGCTGTCCGTGCTGCGCCCGGGGGCCACCTTCTCCACCAGCGCGGTGAGCACGTCCAGCTTCTCCCGCTCGTCGGTCACCAGGCGGGCGGTGCCGTGGGCCACCACCGACCGGTAGTTGGCGCTGTGGTTGAACTGGGACCGGGCGAAGACCAGCCCGTCGAGCAGTGTGACCGCGACACAGACCGGCAGGCCGGCGTCGTCGCGGGCGGCGAGCAGCGGCCGGCTCCCGGTGGAGCCGTGCAGGTAGAGGGTGTCGCCGACGCGGACGTGCAGCGTGGGCAGCAGTCGCGGTTCGCCGGCCACGGTGAACCCGAGCGTGCAGTGGTACGCCTCGTCCAGGACGGCGTGCACTGCAGCCTCGTCGTAGCCCATCCGGTCCCGCATGCGGGTGGCGGTGGTCCGTTCGGTCGGGGCGTACATGCGACATCCCACCTTTGTTCTAGTACAATCTCCGAACTGTGGCAGCACGTTATCAGATCAGCGGATCCTCCTCGTCCACCATTTCGGCGAGCGTGGAAACCGGCATCCGGGCCGGCGACCTCGCCCCGGGCGACGCCCTGCCCGCCGTCCGCGCCCTCGCCACCGGGCTGGGCGTCAGCCCGGCCACCGTCGCGAGGGCGTACCAGGAACTACGGCAGCGGGGCCTCGTCGTCACCGCCGGCCGGCACGGCACCCGGGTCCGGCCCCGCCCCCCGGTGGCCAGCCGCCGCTCCGCGCTGATGCCGCCGCCGCTGCCCGGCACGCGCAACCTCTCCGCCGGCGAGCCCGACAGCCGCCTGCTGCCGCCCCTCGGCCCGCACCTGGCCGCGCTCGCCGCCGACTTCGCCGCGCCCGGCGGCTACGCGGCCAGCGCGGTCCTGCCCGAGCTGGCCGCCGCCGCCCGCGACCGGCTCGCCGCCGACGGGGTGCCGGCCGACGACATCACCGTGACCGGTGGCGCGCTCGACGGCATCGAACGCCTGCTCGCCGCCCACCTGCGCCCCGGCGACGCGGTCGCCGTCGAGGACCCCGGCTGGGCCAACCTGCTCGACCTGCTCGCCGCGCTCGGGCTGCGCGCCATCGGGGTGCCGGTCGACGACGAGGGACCCACCGCGCCCGGGGTACGGGCCGCACTGGCCGCCGGCGCCCGCGCGCTGATCGTCACCAGCCGGGCCCAGAACCCCACCGGCGCCGCGGTCTCCGCCGGCCGGGCCGCCGAACTGCGTACGCTCCTCGCCGGCCGCGCCGACCTGCTGCTGATCGAGGACGACCACGCCGCCGAGCTGGCCCGCGTACCCCTGCACCCGCTCGCCGGGGCGACCCCGGCGTGGGCGTTCGTCCGGTCGGTGAGCAAGCCCTACGGGCCCGACCTGCGGCTCGCCGTGCTCGCCGGTGACGAGGCCACCGTGGCCCGGGTGGCCGGCCGGGCCCGGGTCGGCGCCGGCTGGGTCTCCACCGTCCTGCAACGCCTGGTCCTGGCGCTGTGGCGCGACCCGGCCACGGCCGGCCTGGTGGGCCGCGCGGCGGAGAGCTACGAGCGGCGGCGCGACGGGCTGGTCGCCGCCCTCGCGGCGCGCGGGCTGGCCGCGCACGGGCGGACCGGCATCAACGTGTGGGTACCGGTGCCGGACGAGACGGTCGCGGTCACCGCCCTGCGGGACGCCGGCTGGTCGGTGGCCCCGGGCGCGCTGAACCGGATCGCCGCCGCGCCCGGCGTGCGGATCACCGTCAGCCGGCTCGACGAGGCCGACCTCGGCCCGCTCGCGGACGCGGTGGCCCGTGCGGTGCGGCCGGCGCCCGCCGGGTTCACCACCTGAGGCGCGGCATGGCCCGGCCTCCCGCGGGTACGCGCGGCCGGGAGGTGTGTGGCATGGCTTCGAACGGATCCCGGACCGGTCTGTGGATCGGCGTGGCGGCGGTCGTGATCATCCTGGTGATCATCGCGATCGCGCTGGCCTCGCGCGGCGGTGGCGGCGGCTCCGGATACTGACGCGGACCGCGGGCGCATCCGGCGTCGATGCCGAAACCGGTATATAAAGCTGGCATGGCCGAGACCGAGAACGCCCCCGGAGCCCAGGAGTTCATCCCGCCGCAGGCGGACACCATCGAGCAGCTGCGCGACGCCGCGGCCGGCTGCCGGGGCTGCGAGCTCTACCGGGACGCCTCGCAGACGGTGTTCGGCCGCGGCGACGAGAGCGCCCGGGTGGTCCTCGTCGGGGAGCAGCCCGGCGACATGGAGGACCAGAAGGGGCTGCCGTTCGTCGGCCCGGCCGGCCGGTTGCTGCGCAAGGCCGTGGACGACGCCGGCATCGACCCCGGCCACATCTACCTCACCAACGCCGTGAAGCACTTCCGCTTCGAGCTGCGCGGCAAGCGGCGGATCCACCAGACCCCCGACCGGGTGCACATCACCGCCTGCCGGCCCTGGCTGGTGGCCGAGTTCGCCCGGCTGCACCCGGAGATCGTGGTGGTGCTCGGCGCCACCGCCGCGAAGGCACTGCTCGGCCCGACCTTCCGGGTGACGAAGCAGCGCGGCGAGCTGATGCCCTGGCCGGGCGCCGCCCAGCACCCCGAGGACTTCGCCCGGGTCCCGGTGGACAGTGCCGGCAAGCTCGCCGACGCCCCGGAGGCCCGGCTGCTGGCCACCATCCACCCCTCCGCGGTGCTGCGCGCCGACAACCAGGACGTCGCGTACGACGGGCTGGTCAAGGACCTGAAGGTGGCCGCCCGCGCGCTGAGGTGAGTCAGTCGCGGCCCTGCCAGGTGCAGAGGCAGACCCGGTTGCCGTCGGAGTCGGCGAGCACCCAGAAACGCGGCGCTGCCGCGTCGCTGACCAGCGTTCCGCCGGCGGCGAGCGCGGCCTCGACGCGCGGCGCCACCTCCGCCGGGTCCAGCCACACGTCGGGGTGCCAGCGCTGGCGGGGCTCGTCGCGGCCGGACTCCTGGAACCACACCGTGGGCAGCGCGCCGGCCGGATCGCGCACCTCGTCACCGTGGTGCTCCATGGCCAGCACCGCCTGCCAGAAGGGCGCCACGGCGGCGAAGTCCGGGCTGTCCAGGGCGAGTTCGAGCCGGGACACGCCGGTCTGCGCGGGCGACAGGCCGGCCTCGGCCGCGAGCGCGGTGATGGCCCGGGCCAGCCGGATGTCGCGGTCGGTGACCCCGCCCGCGTCGTGCGACCAGAGCCGCACGTCGACGTGGGTGTAGCGCAGGTCCAGGTCCGGGTGGTGGTCCATCCGCTCGGCCTCCGCGCCGATGGCGTCCACGAGCGACAGCCCGGCCGCGAAGTCCGGCGTACGGATCCGGGTCTGCAGGCCGCCCAGCAGGTAGGTCCAGCCGTCCAGTTGCTCGTCGGCGATCTGTCGTCCGGTCAGCGTGGTCATCCCGCCATGCTGGCGTACCCGGCCGGAACGGACCAGCCCGACGGCGGCGAAATGGACCTGCACGATGCCGACCGGCGGCCCTAGCGTCGAGGGCATGACGAGCGATCTTGAGCTGTCCGTCGGGAACGCCGCCGCCATGTGGACGGCGCTCGCCGAGAGCCGCGGGCACCGGCTGCTGCGCCGGCCGGGATTCCTCGCCGTGCTGGGCGACGCGCCCGCCGGGCTGCGGATCCTCCTGCGCGACCCGGACCCGTCCCCGGGCGACCGGGCCACGCTGGCCGCGCTGGTCCGCGGGCGGACCGGTTCGGTCGTCGTCGAGGACCAGTACGCGCGCCTGGACCTCGCCGACCTCGGCCTGACCCCGCGCACCCTGCCGGTGATGATCCGCCGCCCCGGGCCGGTGCACGACCCGTCGTTGCCGGTCACCCCGGTCGAGCACGCCGACCAACTGGCCGTCGCCGAGGACGTGGTGGTGCACGGCTTCCCGCTGGAGCCGTTCCAGCCCTACCGCCCGGAGCAGGCGTTCCCACCCGCACTGCTGGACCGGCCGGAGGTCCGGTTCTTCCTGGTGCACCGGGACGTCGCCGGCGCCACCGGGACGGATGCCACGCCGGCCGGGGCCTGCCTGACCGTCCGGGACGAGGGCGTCGGCCTCTACTGGATGACCAGCCTGCCCGCGCACCGCTCGCAGGGCGTGGGCCGGGCCCTGCTGCACGGCGTGCTCGCCCGGTTCGGCGACGTACCCATGACGCTCACCGCGGCCCGCGCCGGCCGCCCGCTCTACGACTCGCTCGGCTTCATTCCGGTGGCCGACGCCACCTGGTGGGGCTGAGCCGGCGGCACCGGAGAGCGTGGGCGGCGGGGGCGGTCAGAGGCGGCCGCCGCTGGCCGTGTCGGAGAGCCGTTGGGCCAGGTAGATCGGCACCACCGAGGCGACGATGAGCACGGCGGCCACCACGTTGATGACCGGCGCCTGGTTCGGCCGGAACAGGTTGCTGAAGATCCAGATCGGCAGGGTCTGCACGCCCGGACCGGCGGTGAACGTGGTGACGATGATCTCGTCGAAGGAGAGGCCGAACGCCAGCAGCGCGCCGGCCAGCAGCGCCGAGCGCAGCACCGGGAACGTCACGTACCGGAAGGTCTGCCAGCCGTCGGCGCCCAGGTCGGCGGAAGCCTCCTGGAGGTTGCCGCCCGACCGGCGCAGCCGGGCCAGCACGTTGTTGTAGACGACGACCACGCAGAACGTCGCGTGCCCGACGATGACCGAGAAGAGCCCCTTGCCGATGCCGAGCGGCGCCATCACCGAGCGGAACGCGGTGTCCAGGGCGATGCCGGTGACGATGCCGGGCAGCGCGATCGGCAGCACGACCAGCAGCGACACGGTCTCCCGCCCGAAGAACCGGTACCGCTGCACGGCGAAGGCGACCAGGGAGCCGAGCAGCAGCGCGACGCCGGTCGCACCCAGCCCGGCCTGGACCGACGTCCACAGCGCCTCCCGGGCGCCCGCGTTCTCCCATGCGCGTACCCACCACTCGGTGGTCCAGCGGGGCGGGGGCCAGGCGAACGTGCGGTCGGCGTTGAACGAGTTGATCAGCACGATGGAGAGCGGCAGGTAGATGAAGGCCAGGCCGAGCGCCATCGCGCCGCGCAGCAGCCAGCGCGCCGACCGGGAGAGCGTCACAACTCCTCCAGGGCCCCGGACCGCCGTACGGCGACCAGGTAGACGACCATGATCAGGACCGGGATGGTGGCCAGCGCGGCGGCGAACGGCAGGTTGTTCGCCGCCCCGATGTTGACGTAGACGAGGTTGCCGATGAGCTGCGTCTTGCCGCCCACGATCTGCACGGTGATGTAGTCACCCAGCGACAGCGAGAAGGTGAAGATCGAGCCGGCGATCACCGACGGGACCACCACCGGCAGCACCACGGCGCGGAACGTCCGGCCCGCCCGGGCGCCCAGGTCGGCCGACGCCTCCAGCAGCGAGTCGGGCAGCCGCTCCAGGCCCGCGTAGATCGGCAGGATCATGTACGGCAGCCAGAGGTAGGCCAGCACCAGTACGGTCGCGCCCAGCCCGTACCCGGGGCCGCTGCCCGGCCCGCCGAACAGCCAGTCCACCGGCCCGCCGTTGGCCAGCAGCACTCGCCAGGCGTACGCCTTGACCAGGTAGCTGGCCCAGAGCGGGGTGAGGATGGCGACCACCAGCCAGCGCCGGTGGCGGGGCTTGGCGACCTTCGCCATGTAGAAGGCCATCGGCAGGGCGATCAGGGTGTCGATCAGGGTCACCCCGGCGGCCACGCCGATGCTGCGCAGCGCGACCGTCCGGTAGACCTCGTCGGTGACGATGGTGCGGAAGTTGTCCAGCGTGGGCTGGCGGACGACCTCCCCGGTGAACCCGTTGACCGTCCAGAGTGCCGAGACGAACAGCACGGCCAGCGAACCCAGGTAGGCGACCACCAGCCAGAACAGCGGTGCGGTGAGCAGGGCGGCGAGGCGTACCCCGGCGTGCCGGTGCAACCAGGCCGAGAGCCGGCGGGCCGGCCCGCGGAGGGGGGTGGTGCCGCCCGCGGGCCGGTCGAGCATGGAGGTGGCCACCTCAGCCCTTGATCGTCGTCCAGGCCTGGGTCCAGGCCGCGTAGTCCTTGCACTTCACGTCGGTACGCCCGTCCAGGCACTGCTGCACCGGGGTGTTCCAGTACCAGACCTTCTCGAAGTAGGACTCGTCCTCGGCGTGGTACGTCGCGCAGTGGTTCTTGTCGGCGGTCTCGGCGCAGGCCAGCTTGTTGGACGGCGCCTCACCGAACCACTCGGCGACCGCCGCGTTGGCCTTCGGCGAGATGATGTGGTCCATCCAGCGGTACGCGCAGTTCGGGTGCTTCGCCTTGGCGGAGATCATCCAGGTGTCGGACCAGCCGGTCGCCCCCTCCTCGGGCAGGATCGCCTCGACCGGGGCCTTGTCGGCGGTGGCCAGGTTGGCGATGACCTGCCAGGTGGTGCCGAGAACCGAGTTGCCGGCCTTGAAGGCCTGCACCTCCTTGGTGTAGTCCGACCAGTACTCGCCGATCAGCTCGTTCTGCTTCTTCAGCAGGTCGACGGCCGCGGCGAACTGCTTGTCGTCCAGCGCGTACGGGTTCTTGATGCCCAGTTCCGGCTGGTGCTTCATCAGGTACAGCGCCGCGTCGGCGAGGTAGATCGGCGAGTCGTACGCGGTGATCTTCCCCTTGTAGGGCGAGTTCGCGTCGAACACCGCGCCCCAGGAGGTCGGGGCGGGCTTGACCACGTCGGTGCGGTACATCAGCAGGTTCGCGCCGCGTCCGTGCGGGACGCCGTAGGCCACCCCGTCGACGGAGTTCCACTGCTTCAGCTTGAGCCCGTCGAAGATGTCCTTGTAGTTGCTGATCAGGTCGGTGTTCACCGGGGCGACGTCGCCCCCGTAGATCAGCCGCAGCGAGGCGTCCCCGGAGGCGGAGACCACGTCGTACTCGCCGGTCTTCATCAGGGTCACCATCTCGTCGGAGGTGCCGGCGACCTTGACGTTGACCTGGCAGCCCGTCTGCTTCTCGAAGTCGGTGACCCAGTCCACCTTCGGATCGGTGGAGCCGTCCTCGACGTACCCGGCCCAGGCGACGACGTTGACCTGTCCCTCGCCGGTGCCCAGCGCCGCGAGCTTGTCGATCTTGGGCGGCTTGATGCCGCCCGGGCCGGAGCCGCCGGTGGTCGTGCCGCCGTCGCCGCAGCCGGTCAGGGCGAGCAGGCCGACCGCGGCGAGCGCGGTGAGGGTTCTACCGGTACGCATGAGCGCTCTCCTTCGCAAGGGGGGTCGGTACGGCGGGGACGGGTACGGCCACGGCGTGCTCGGTGCGCCACGCCAGGCGGACCGGGGTGCCGCGCAGTGCCGCCACGTCGGCCGAGGAGGTGGTCAGGTTCTGTTGCGTCACGACCAGCCGGGCGCCGGCGTCGAGGTCGACGACGAACCGGGTGCTCGCCCCGGCGTAGACGACCTCGGCCACCCTGCCGGTGGCCGACGTCTCCTCGTCGGTGGCGGGCTGGCCGTCGAGCCGGATCTTCTCCGGCCGGATGGAGAAGGTGCCGTCGCGGCCGAGCACCGAGCGGGCCACGTCGCCACTGAGCAGGTTGGACGTGCCGACGAAGCCGGCGACGAACGGGGTGGCGGGCCGCTCGTATACCTCGGCGGGCGTGCCCACCTGGGCGATCCGGCCGTTCTCGAAGACCGCCACCCGGTCGCTCATGGTGAGCGCCTCCTCCTGGTCGTGGGTGACGAAGACGAAGGTGATGCCCACCTCCCGCTGGAGCGCCTTCAGCTCCACCTGCATCTGCTCGCGCAGCTTCAGGTCCAGCGCCCCGAGCGGTTCGTCGAGCAGGAGCACCTTCGGCCGGACGACCAGCGCGCGAGCCAGGGCCACCCGCTGGCGTTGCCCGCCGGAGAGCGCGGCCGGTCGCCGGTCAGCCAGACCGTCAAGCCGTACGCCACGCAGCGCCTCCGCGGCCCGGGCCCGGCGCTCGGCGCGGCCCACCTTGCGCACCCGCAGCCCGTACTCGACGTTCTGCCGCACGGTCATGTGCGGGAACAGCGCGTAGTCCTGGAACACGGTGTTGACGTCCCGCTCGAACGGGGCCAGCCGGGTGACGTCACGCCCGCCGAGCAGCACGCTCCCGGCGCTCGGCGGCTCGAACCCGGCGATCATGCGCAGCACCGTCGTCTTGCCCGAGCCGGACGGCCCGAGCATCGAGAAGAACTCGCCGTCGGCGATGTCCAGATCGACGCCGGCCACGGCCTCCACCGCGCCGAACGACTTGCACAGCCCGCGGAGGGAGACGGCGGGGGTGGCGGGCCCGGCTGACATGGGCGCTCCTCAGTCCTACGGTTAACGTTGCGCCAGCGGATCAGGGTCCACGGAAATCGTGCCGTGAGAATAGAGGTGCAACGGATAGCGTCGTCAAGAGCTGATGGCGGTTTGCCTTGCCGGGCGGCCCCTTCCCGCCGGCCGCGCCGGCGGGCACACTCGTCGCCATGGAGCAGCATCTCTACGAACCCGTCCACGAAGACTTCCGGGACCTGTGCCGCCAGTTCCTCGCCCGGGAGGCCGTGCCGCACCACGAGCGCTGGGAGGCCGACGGGATCGTCGACCGGGAGGTGTGGCGCCGGGCGGGCGCGGCCGGGCTGCTCGGCATGGATGTGGACCCCGAGCACGGCGGCGGTGGGCAGCGGGACTTCCGGTTCAACGCGGTGCTCGACGAGGAGATCATCGTGGCCGGCTGCACCGGGCTGGGCTTCGGGCTGCACAACGACGTGGTGGCCCCGTACCTCACCGAGCTGACCACCGACGACCAGCGCAAGCGCTGGCTCCCGGGCTTCTGCTCCGGCGGCCTCGTCACCGCCATCGCCATGAGCGAGCCGGGCGCGGGCAGCGACCTGGCCGGCATCCGCACGAGCGCGGTCCGCGACGGCGACAGCTGGGTGCTCAACGGGCAGAAGACGTTCATCACCAACGGCGAGCTGGCCGACCTCGTGGTGGTGGTCGCCAAGACCGCCCCCGACCAGGGCGCGCACGGCGTGAGCCTGATCGTGGTCGAGACCGGCACGCCCGGCTTCGGCCGGGGCCGGCGGCTGGCCAAGGTCGGCCTGAAGGCCAACGACACCGCCGAGCTGTTCTTCGACGACTGCCGGGTGCCGGCGGAGAACCTGATCGGCACCGAGAACCACGGCTTCTACCACCTGATGGCCAACCTGCCCCGGGAGCGGCTGAGCATCGCGGTCGCCGCGGTGGCCGCGGCCGAGAAGCTGCTCGCGCTCACCCTCGACTACGCCCGCTCCCGGGAGGCGTTCGGCCGGCCGATCGGGCGCTTCCAGCACAACCGGTTCCTCCTGGCCGAGCTGGACACCGAGGTCACCATCGCGCGCACCTTCGTGAACCACTGCGTGGCCGAGTACAACGCCGGCCGGCTCTCGGTGACCGACGCGGCGAAGGCCAAGTGGTGGACCACCGAGCTGCAGAACAAGGTGGCCGACCGCTGCGTGCAGCTGCACGGCGGCTACGGCTTCATGCTGGAGTACCCGGTGGCGAAGGCCTGGCTGGACAGCCGGGTGCAGACCATCTACGGCGGCACCACCGAGATCATGAAGGAGATCATCGGCCGGGGCCTCGGCCTTTAGCGAAACCGGGTGCCGGCGAGCCGGTCGGGTGCGGGAGGATGATGACCCCTTACCTCCAGGAGCATCCGCCATGGCCACCGACCTGACCACACCGGCGCCGAGCCGGCTCGACGTCGCCCCGATCCAGCGGCGCACCGTCCGGCTGCTCCTCTGCACCCAGATCATCGGCGGCATCGGCGTCACCATCGGCATCTCGGTCGGCGCGCTGCTCGCCGCCCGGGTCGCCGGGACCGCGCTGGCCGGGCTGGCACAGAGCGCCGGGGTGGTCGGCGCCGCGCTGCTCGCCGTGCCGGTCACCCGGCTCATGGCCGCCCGGGGGCGGCGGCCGGGGCTGGTCACCGCGTACCTGGTCGGGGCGGCCGGTGGCGTGCTGGTGGTGGTCGCCACCGTGGCCCAGATGGTGCCGCTGCTCTTCGTCGGCATGCTGCTCTTCGGCGGCGGGACCGCGGCCAACCTCCAGGCCCGCTACACGGCCGTGGACCTGGCCGAGCCGGCCCGCCGGGGGCGCCAGCTCTCGCTGGTCGTGTGGGCCACCACCATCGGCGCGGTGGCCGCGCCCAACTTCGCCGCGCTCGCCGACGCCACCACCCGCGGCTGGGGCCTGCCGGCCCTGGCCGGCCCGTTCGCCTTCTCCGCCGTGGCGTTCGTGCTGGCCGCCGCCGTACTGGCGGTGTTGCTCCGGCCGGACCCGCTGCTCACCGCGCGCCGGCTGGCGGCGGCCGAGACCCCGGCCGATCCGGTCGCGGCGCCCGGTGGGACCGCCCGGCGCCGCGCGGGCATGACGGCGGCCTGGCGCACGGTACGCGAGCGGCCCGCCGCCCGCCTCGGCATCGCCGCCGTGGCCATGGGCCACCTCGTGATGGTCGCCGTCATGTCGATGACCCCGGTACGCCTCGGCGAGTCGCACTCCGACGCCGACGTGCTGCGGGTGGTCGGCATCGTGCTCAGCCTGCACATCGCCGGCATGTACGCGCTCTCCCCGCTGGTCGGCTGGCTCACCGACCGGCTGGGCCGGCGCCCGGTGATCCTGGGCGGGGTGGCCCTGCTGGTGGCCGCCTGCGCGGTCGCCGGCACCGCCGGGCACCACACGCCGCTGCTCTCGGTGGGTCTGGCCCTGCTCGGGCTGGGCTGGTCGGGCACCATGGTGGCCGGCTCGACCCTGCTGTCCGAGTCGGTGCCCACCGCCGACCGGCCCGGCGTGCAGGGCCTGTCCGACCTGGTCATGGGGCTGGCCGGGGCGGGCGCGGCGGCGGCGAGCGGGTTTGTCATGCGGGCCGTGGGTTATCCGACCCTGACCCTGCTGGCGGCGATCGCGGTGGTGCCGCTGGTGGCGCTAGCGTTGCGTCCGGCGCCGGTCGCGGTGCCGGAGGAACTCGGGCGTCCGGTGGACGAGGTGCCCGGCAAGCTCGGGCGTCCCGTGGACGACCTGCCCGGCAAGGAGGAGTGACACGTGCGGCTGACCGACTTCTGGGCGCGACTGGAGGAGGCGTTCGGGCCGGGCTACGCGGCCAGCATCGCCAGCGACCAGGTGCTGTCCCAGCTCGGCGGGCGGACCATCGAGCAGGCCCTCGCGGCGGGGGAGGAGACGCACGTGGTGTGGCGGGCCGTGGTCGCCGCGTATCCCGACCGGGTGCCGGCGCGACTACGCTGAGCAGCCTTTCCGCGGGTTCCGCGTGTCGCTTGTCGAGTCGTACACCTGTTCGGCTATTGTCCACAGCGGGGTGCTCGTCCACAGCTCGCGGCCCGTCGGCTGGTTTTCTGTCGGACCCAGCGCCTAGCGTGTCCGCGTGACGCGAAGCTCAGGAAAGACGCCGGCGAAGGCAGGGGTGGCAACGATGGCGGCAGGGCCTGACCGGGAGAAGGCACTCGACCTTGCTCTCGCTCAGATCGACAAGCAGTTCGGCAAGGGTTCGGTGATGCGGCTGGGGGAGCGGCCCGTCGTCCAGACGGCGGTCATCCCGACCAGCTCCATCGCGCTCGACGTGGCGCTCGGCGTGGGCGGCCTGCCCCGCGGCCGGGTCGTCGAGATCTACGGTCCCGAGTCCAGCGGTAAGACCACGGTCGCCCTGCACGCGGTGGCCAACGCGCAGCGGGCCGGCGGCATCGCCGCCTTCATCGACGCCGAGCACGCGCTCGACCCGGAATACGCGAAGGCCCTCGGCGTCGACACCGACGCCCTGCTGGTCTCCCAGCCGGACACCGGCGAGCAGGCGCTGGAGATCGCCGACATGCTGGTCCGGTCCGGCGCCATCGACATCATCGTGATCGACTCGGTGGCCGCCCTGGTGCCGCGCGCCGAGATCGAGGGCGAGATGGGCGACAGCCACGTGGGTCTCCAGGCCCGGCTCATGAGCCAGGCGCTCCGGAAGATCACCGGTGTGCTCAACAACACCGGCACCACCGCGATCTTCATCAACCAGCTCCGCGAGAAGATCGGCGTGATGTTCGGCAGCCCGGAGACCACGACCGGTGGCCGGGCGCTGAAGTTCTACGCCTCGGTCCGGCTCGACGTGCGCCGCATCGAGAGCCTCAAGGACGGCACCGACGTGGTCGGCAACCGCACCCGGGTCAAGGTCGTGAAGAACAAGGTCGCGGCGCCGTTCAAGCAGGCCGAGTTCGACATCATGTACGGCAAGGGCATCTCCCGCGAGGGCTCGCTGATCGACGTCGGCGTGGAGCAGGCGATCATCCGCAAGTCCGGCGCCTGGTACACCTACGACGGCGACCAGCTCGGCCAGGGCAAGGAGAAGGCCCGCGAGTTCCTCCGGGAGAACCCGGACGTGGCGGCCGAGATCGAGAAGAAGATCCTGGAGAAGCTCGGCGTCGGCACCGGCGCGGGCGACGCCGCCGGCGGCCCGGAGCTGCCGCCGGTCGACTTCTGATCCCCGGCTGACCCGTGGCAGGACGACGTGCCCGCACGGGGCGTGGCTGGGATGCCAGCCCGCCCCGCCCGGGTGACGCCACCACTCCACCCCGGCCGCGCCGCGGCCGCCGGGGCCGGGTCGAGGAGCCCGACGCCGAGGCGACACCCGCGCCGCCCCGGAACGAGGCCGAGCTGGCCCGCGAGATCTGCCTGCGGCAGCTCGCGGTCCGGCCGCGCACCCGCGCCGAGCTGGCCGGCGCCCTGGCCAAGCGGGGCATCTCCGAGGAGGTCGCCGACCAGGTCCTCGACCGCTACGACGAGGTCGGCATCGTGGACGACGCTGCCTTCGCCCGCGCGTGGGTGAGCAGCCGGCACACCGGCCGCGGGCTGTCCCGCCGGGCGCTCGCCAACGAGCTGCGCCAGCGCGGCGTCGACGGCGAGGTGGCCAGCGAGGCCCTGGACGAGCTCGACGAGGAGACCGAGGCGGAGACCGCCCGGGCCCTGGTGGAGCGGAAGCTGCGCTCGTCCCGGGGCGAGCCCGACGCGGTGTTCCGCCGCCTGGTCGGCATGCTGGCCCGCAAGGGCTACCCGGCCGGCGTGGCCATCCGCGCCGTGAAGGACGCGCTGGCCGCGCAGAGCGCCGAGGCGGCCGAGTTCGCCGAGCACATCGACGCCGACGCCCTTGCCGACGCCGAGCACGACCTCGACCCCGCCTCGCGCCCCCTCGACTGACCCCGTCCGAGCGACGTCCGGATCGACTCGGACGACCTCGTCCCAACCGGCGCCGTCGGCGGCCCGGTGAACGGCCTGCACCGGTGGAGAGGTGAGCGGCGTGCTGAAGGCGTGTCTGAACGGCGGGCGGCGGCGGGCGGAGCATCCGGCGGTGCCGGTGACGCCCGACGAATTGGCGGCCGAGGCGGCCCGGTGCCCGGCGGCCGGGGTCGCGGCCGTGCACGTACATCCCCGCGACGCCGACGGCGGCGAGTCGCTCGACCCGGGCGTCATCGCCGCGGCGGTCACCGCGATCCGGGCCGCCCGGCCCGGCCTGCCCGTCGGGGTGAGCACCGGCGCCTGGATCGCCCCCGAGCCGGCCGACCGGGTCGCCGCCGTACGCGCCTGGACGGTGCTGCCGGACTTCGCCTCGGTCAACGCCCACGAACCCGGCGCGGCGGCCGTCGCGGCCGCCCTGCACGAGCGGGGCGTCATGGTCGAGGCCGGCCTCTGGACGGTGGCGGCGGTCGACGCCTGGCGCCGCTGGCCGGCGCCCACCGGCCGGGTCCTCGTCGAGTGCCTGGCCGAACCGGTCGACGTGGCCCTCGCCGACGCCGCCGCCATCCTCGCCGCGCTGCCCCCCGACCGTCCGCCCGTGCTGCTGCACGGCGAAGGCCCGGCGACCTGGCCGGTGCTCGCCGAGGCGGTGCGCCGTGGCCTCGACACCCGGATCGGCCTGGAGGACACCTTGGTCCTGCCGGACGGCAGCGTCGCCGCCGACAACGTGGCGCTGGTTGCGGCGGCCCGCGCTCTCGGCGCGAACTGAGCCGGCTGTGCTCTCCTACCGTCGGGGTACGCGGCGAGATCTTGGAGACTTGTCGTTCGCCTCGAACGGCAGGTCACGCCGCGCCGTCACCTCCCGGTAGGCCGGGCGGGTGGTGAAACGCGAATCACTCTTGCGGTGAGTTGTGGGCGCGGCGGTCCGACGACGGGTCACCGCGGAACCGGGGCCGCTGTGGTCGCGTTGCGGCCCTGAGCAGGCCGGGAACGTCACCGGGGCGGCCGCAACCGGTGAGATTTGTCCGGCCGTGTCCGGCATCTGGACAGCTCTGCGTGACGCCTCAACTTCTCTCCGTCCGGGTGGTTTGATCATGAGTCCTTGACCGAACGGCCCCTGGCGACCTAGCCTCGCCATACAGGCTCACTTTGCCCGACCAGCGCAGGCTAAGCGCACAACATAGATCGCGTAACAGAACAGCATCACTTTGGCCAGCTACACCGGCCTTTGACGGCAGCTCCGGGACGGTGCGTCCGGAGCCGACCGACAACTGCAACCGGCCGCCGGCGATGTCCCCACGGGGTGCACCGCCGACGGAAAGCTACCCACAGCCAGCCGCTCCGGTCGGGCGTCCAGAGCCGCAGGTGCGTGCCGTCCGCACGCCGCCTGCGGTGCCGACGTTCAGGGGAGGCGGCCATGGCGGGGCGGCAGAGGTTCACCGGCGGTCTTCCACGCGCTGCCGGACGCTCCTCACCGGCCGACAGCCCGCACCCGACGGCATCAGGCGGGTCGCGCCTGAGTGCCGCGGCCGGGTCGCACCCGACAGCGATGAGCGGGTCGCAACGGAGCGCACTCGGCGGGTCCGACCTGATCTCGGCGGGCGCGCCGGACCTGATCGGTGTGGGCGGAAGCCGGCCCGGAGGGGCCGCATGAGCGCCTTCGACGTCGTCATCCTCGCGGTCGTGCTGCTGCTCGTCGTGGTGGTGGTCGGCGCCGTCCTGTTCGGCGTGCGCACGCTGCGGCGGCTGAGTCTCGCGCCGCCGCCCGAGGATCCGGCCTTCATCGCCGAGAAGGACCGCCAGGAGCAGTCCCTCGCGGCCCTCCGCAGCGCCGCCGACGAGGCGAACAGCACGATCGACGTGGCGAAGTCGGCCGCCGCGGCGGCTCGTGCCGAGGCGGCCGGCGCGAAGGCCGAGGCGAAGGCGGCCCGGGCCGAGGCCCGGCGGGTGCTCGACGACGCCCGGGCCGAGGCCGACACCGTGCTGGAACGGGCGCACAAGCAGGCCGAGGCGGACGCCGAGCAGCTTCGCGCCGCCGCCCGGCGCAGCGGCGAGCGGGAGGTGGCGGTGCTCGCCGCGACCACCCGGGAGCAGGCCGCCGAGGTCGAGCGGCGGGCGGCCCGGATGGACGAGCGGGAGCGGCTGCACACCGAGGAGGTGGAGCGGCTCGCCGAGCGGGAGCGGCAGCTCACCGCCGCCAGCGCCGCGCTGGCGGCCCGGGAGGCTGCTCTCGTGGAACGGGAGCAGGCGCTCGCCGAGGCGGAGGAGCAGCGCCGCCGCGAGCTGGAGCGGGTGGCCGGGCTGACCGCGGACACGGCCCGGGCCGAGCTGGTGGAGTCGATCGAGGGGCAGGCCAAGCGGGAGGCCGCGCTGCTGGTCCGGGAGATCGAGGCCGAGGCGCGTGGCACCGCCGAGCAGCGGGCGCGGCACATCGTCGTCGACGCCATCCAGCGGGTGGCCAGCGAGCAGACCGCGGAGAGCGTGGTCAGCGTCCTGCACCTGCCCGGCGACGAGATGAAGGGGCGGATCATCGGCCGGGAGGGGCGCAACATCCGTGCCTTCGAGTCGGTCACCGGGGTCAACCTGATCATCGACGACACCCCCGAGGCGGTCCTGCTCTCCTGCTTCGACCCGGTGCGCCGGGAGGTCGGCCGGCTCACGCTGGAGAAGCTGGTGCTCGACGGCCGGATCCACCCCCACCGGATCGAGGAGGTCTACGACCTGGCCCGGCACGAGGTGGAGGAGCTCTGCCACCGGGCCGCCGAGGACGCCCTGGTCGAGGTCGGCATCACCGAGATCCACCCGGAGCTGGTCACCCTGCTCGGCCGGCTGCGCTACCGGACGTCGTACGGGCAGAACGTGCTCAAGCACCTGGTGGAGACCGCGCACATCGCCGGGACCATGGCGGCCGAGCTGCGGCTGGACGTGCCCACCATCAAGCGTTGCGCGTTCCTGCACGACATCGGCAAGGCGCTCACCCACGAGGTCGAGGGCAGCCACGCCATCATCGGCGCCGACCTGGCCCGCAAGTACGGGGAGAGCGAGGACGTGGTGCACGCCATCGAGGCGCACCACAACGAGGTGCCGCCGCAGACCATCGAGGCGGTGCTCACCCAGGCGTCGGACGCCTGCTCGGGCGGCCGGCCGGGGGCGCGGCGGGAGAGCCTGGAGGCGTACGTCAAGCGGCTGGAGCGGATCGAGGAGATCGCGGCCGGCAAGCTGGGCGTGGAGAAGGTCTTCGCCATGCAGGCGGGCCGGGAGATCCGGGTGATGGTGAAGCCGGACGACGTCGACGACATCGGCGCGGCGGTCCTGGCCCGCGACGTGGCCAAGCAGATCGAGGAGGAGCTGACCTACCCGGGTCAGATCCGGGTGACCGTGGTGCGCGAGTCCCGGGTCACCGAGATCGCCCGCTGACGGCAGCGATTACGTGAAGGGCCGGCCCGGATCACCGGGCCGGCCCTTCCGCTACGTCAGGTGCTCAGTTGCCGCCGGCGCCCTCGGCCTGCGACATCAGTGCCGCGGGCGGCGGGTTCTGCGCGGGGGTGCCGGCGGTCTTGCGGCCCCGGGAGAGCCGGCGCTGGACGAACTGCGCGAGCTTCGACAGCGAGTAGTTCACGGCGATGAACAGCACCGCGATCACCGCGTACACCTGGATCGGGTTGCCCAGCACGCCGATGATCTGCTTGCCGATGTTGAGCGTCTCCTCGTAGCTGATGATGAAGCCGAGCGAGGTGTCCTTGAGCACCACGACGAGCTGGCTGATCAGCGCCGGGAGCATGATCCGGAACGCCTGCGGGAGCAGGATCATCCGGGTGGTCTGTGCGGGCGAGAGCCCGATCGCGGCGGCGGCTTCGGCCTGACCGCCGGGCAGGCCCTCCATGCCGGACCGGAGGATCTCGGCGATGACCACCGAGTTGTAGATGGTCAGGCCGATGACCAGGTACCACAGCGTGTCGAACGAGATGCCGAACTCGGGGAAGCCGCGCGCCACGAAGAAGATGGTGAGGACCACGGGCAGGCCCCGGAACACCTCGACGCAGACCCGGGTCACCGCCGACAGCAGCCAGCTCAGCCCGCGCAGCAGGTAGGCCAGCGGCGCCGCCAACCCGGTGAAGCGCCGCCGGGTCAGGCTCTTGAGCTGGATCCGCAGCACGGCGATCAGGGTGCCGACCACGAGGGAGGCGACGATGGCCAGCGCGGCGGCGGTCAACGTGTTCTTCAGGCCGAGGCCGATCCGGTCCCAGACCTGGGAGAAGTTCTCGTTGGAGGGGTCGACCAGCGGCCCCCACAGCTCCATCGAGAACTGGCCCTTGTCGGCCAGCGGCCGGTAGATCAGGAAGTACGCCCCGACGAGCACCACCACGGTGGCGATCAGGCTGCCGATCAGGGTGATCCGCCGCTGGCGGGGGCCGGGGACGTCGTAGAGGACGCTGGTCTGCTGGCTCATCGGGCCACCGCCTGTCGCTTCTCGATCCGGTCGAGGAGGGCACCGAGCGGCACGGTCATGATCAGGTATCCGACGGAGATGCCGATGGCGACCGGGATGAAGGCGTAGCCGCCGGCCGAGGTGAGCTGGTCGGCGGTCTGGGACAGGTCGCCGACGACGCCGAAGAAGCCGACCAGCGCCGAGTTCTTGATCATCGCGATGATCACCGAGCCGAGCGGCACCACGGATGCCTTCCAGGACTGCGGCAGCACCACGTACCGGAGGTTCTGGCCGAAGGTGAGGCCCAGCGAACGGGCCGCCTCGGCCTGCCCGGCGGGGACCGCGTTCACCCCGGAGCGCAGCGCCTCGCAGACGAACGCCGCCGTGTAGAGCACCAGCGCGATGAGCGCGAAGCGGAAGTACGGGAGGTCTGTGCCGAGCCGCTTGAAGATCGCGTCCAGCCCCGGGATGCGCAGGAAGTCAGCGTTGGAGCCGAGTGCCGGCAGCCCGAAGGCGGCGAAGAACATGACCACCGTCAGCGGCATGTTCCGGAAGATGTTCACGTACGCGGTGCCGAGCGCCCGCAGCGGTGGCACCGGGGAGATTCGCAGCACCGCCACGACGGCGCCCAGGATCAGGGCGCCGATCGCAGCGAGTACGCAGATCTGGAGGGTGAGCCAGAATCCACCCGCGAAGACGTCGAACTTGTCGATGAGCACACTCACGGGTCGATTTCCTCCCCACCCTCCAGATCAGGTCGGATCAGTAGCGGTTGATGGTCGGGGCGGCGCCGAGCTCCGCACCGAACTTGCCGGCGGTGTCGTCCCAGGCCTTCTTCCAGCTACCGTCCTGGAAGGCCTTCTCCAGCGTGTCGTTGATGAAGTTACGGAAGTCGGTGTCCTCCTTCTTGACACCGATGCCGTACGGCTCCTTGGTGAAGTTCTCACCGGCGAGCTTGAAGGACGCCTCGTCCTTGGCGATGTAGCCGAGCAGGATCACGTTGTCCGTGGTCACCGCGTCCACCTGGCCGCCCTTGAGGGCGTCCCGGCACTTGTCGTAGGTGTCGAAGAGCACCAGCTGGGTGCCGACGTCCTTGACGTGCTTCTTGATCTCCTCGGCCGGCGTCGAGCCGGTGACCGAGCAGACCTTCTTGGTGCCGTCCTTGAAGGAGTCCGGGCCGGTGATGCTGGTGTCGTCCTTCTTCACCAGGATGTTCTGGCCGGCCTCGTAGTACGGCCCGGCGAACGCGATGCGCTCCTTGCGCTTGTCGTTGATCGTGTAGGTCGCCGCGACCAGGTCGACGGTGCCGTTGACGATCACGTCCTCGCGGACCTTCGACGGGGTCTCGACGTACTCGATCTTGTCCTCGGGGATGCCGAGTTCCTTGACGATGATCTTGGCGACCTCGACGTCGAAGCCCTCCGGCTTGCCCGACAGGCCCTTCTGGCCGAAGCCCGGCTGGTCGAACTTCGTGCCGATCTTGATCTTCTGGGCCTTGTTCAGCCGCTCCATGGTGCTGCCGGCGGCGAAGGACTTGCTGCCCGCGCCGGTGCCCTCGTCGCCGTCGTCACCACCGCAGGCGGCCAGGCCCAGCGCCAGGGTCGCCGCCGCGGCGACCGCGGCCACGCGCTTGAAACGCATACTCATCTCCTTCTTCGACGGAGCCACCGGGGGACGGCGCACTCCAACTACGGACGCTCAGTGCGTGAGGATCTTGGACAGGAAGTCCTTGGCCCGCTCGCTGCGCGGGTTCGCGAAGAACTCCGTGGGCGGGGCCTCCTCGACCAGCTGGCCGTCGGCCATGAAGACGACCCGGTTGGCCGCGTGCCGGGCGAAGCCCATCTCGTGGGTCACCACGACCATGGTCATGCCGTCGCGGGCCAGTGAGGTCATCACGTCGAGCACCTCGCCGACCATCTCCGGGTCCAGGGCGCTGGTGGGCTCGTCGAAGAGCATCGCCTTGGGCTGCATGGCCAGCGCGCGGGCGATGGCCACCCGCTGCTGCTGGCCGCCGGAGAGCTGCGCCGGGTACTTGTCCGCCTGGTTGGCGATGCCCACCCGGTCGAGCAGGGCCAGGCCGCGCTCACGGGCGGCGGCCGGCTTCTCCCGGCGCACCTTGACCGGACCGAGGGTGACGTTCTCCAGGATGGTCTTGTGCGCGAAGAGGTTGAACGACTGGAACACCATGCCGACCTCGCTGCGCAGCTTGGCCAGCGCCTTGCCCTCGTCCGGCAGCGGGGTGCCGTCGAAGGTGATGGTGCCCGAGTTGATCGGCTCCAGCCGGTTGATGGTGCGGCACAGCGTCGACTTGCCGGAGCCGGACGGGCCGATCACCACGACCACCTCGCCCCTGCCGACGGAGAGCGAGACGTCGTCCAGCACGTGCAGCGGGCCGAACCACTTGTTCACCCCGTCGAGCACGATCAGCGGTTCGCCCGTCGTCACGTCGTCCACCGTCCCTGTCGTCCGTACGGAAAGCGGGGTCGCGAGACCCCCGGTTGGGCCACTGTAGGCGGGGTGATGTGGCAGAACGCAACTCGAATGGTCACGGAGCGGTAACACCGGTCACCGCCGTGCCCGTCAGTCCGAATTCCGTCACGAAAGGGGCGCCCGAATGGCCGTCACGGCGGTTCACGGAGATCATGTGGAGATGGCACCTGCACTCCGGCTGACCGATTACGCCCGCGGCGGCGGCTGCGCCTGCAAGATCCCGCCGGGTGAGCTCGAGACCATGGTGGCCGGGCTGGCGCCGGCCGTCGGCGCCGCCGAGCTGCTGGTCGGTCTGGAGCACGGTGACGACGCCGCGGTGGTCCGGCTGGACGAGCGCACCGGCCTGGTCACCACCGCCGACTTCTTCACCCCGGTGGTCGACGACGCCTACGACTGGGGGCGGATCGCCGCCGCCAACGCACTCTCCGACGTCTACGCCATGGGCGGCACCCCGCTGGTCGCGCTCAACCTGCTCTGCTGGCCCCGCGAGGTGCTGCCGCTGGAGCTGGCCCGGGAGGTGCTGCGCGGCGGTCAGGACGTGGCGCGGGAGGCCGGCTGCCACCTGGCCGGCGGGCACAGCGTGGACGACGACGGCCCGAAGTACGGGCTGGCCGTCACCGGGGTGGTCCGGCCCGAGGAGCTGATCACCCTGGACGCCGGCCGGGCCGGCCTGCCGTTGTCGCTGACCAAGCCGCTCGGCGTCGGGGTGCTGAACACCCGGCACAAGCGGACCGGAGAGCGGTTCCCGGAGGCGGTCGCCTCGATGGCACGACTGAACCGGGACGCGGCGCGGGCGGCGGTGGCGGCCGGGATCCGCTGCGGCACCGACGTGACCGGGTTCGGGCTGCTCGGGCACGCCTCGAAGCTGGCCCGGGCCAGCCGGCTCACCGTGGCGATCGACGCGGTCGCGGTGCCCTACCTGTCCGGCGCCCGGGAGGCGCTGCGCGACGGGTACGTCAGCGGCGGCACCCGGCGCAACCTGGACTGGGTGACGCCGTGGACCGACTTCGGCGGGGCCGACGAGGAGGAACGGCTGCTGCTGGCCGACGCGCAGACCTCGGGCGGGCTGCTGGTCGCGGGCGAGGTCCCGGGCGGCACGGTGGTCGGCGAGCTGTTGCCGGCCGGCGAACACCTCGTCCGGGTGCGCTGAAGCCGGCGCCGGCATTCACGAATCCGTCACCGCACCCCGGTGGTTCGCCTCGCGGACCGGGCACGATACCCGATAAACTGTCACCTTCCCGCTACTCCGGGCGAGGTCCCCCCGGGAAATTTTGCCCGTAATGGTCACAGACCGGTAACTTGCGCCCGGCTGAGGTCATATGCACCCCACCATCGTCAGTAAGGCCCGATCCGGAGGCCGGTGGGACGAGCGCAGCGAGGAGGCGGCATGACCGAGCTGTGGAACTGGAGAATCGACGGCGCGGCGCCGGTGGAGGTCTACCCGGCGCTGGCCGAGGCGCTCGGCCGGGTGGTGATGCCCCTCGCCGTCGCCGACCCGGCCCGACTTCCCGCGTACGCGGTGGTGTGCGACGTGTGGGAGGCGCCCGGGGCGTACGGGACCATGGTCGACTGTTACGGCGTGCCCGAGCGCCTGCCCGAGCTGCCCAGCATCGCGGCGCTGGCCCGGCTGCTGGACCGCAACTGCCTGATGCGCGACGACACCCTCGACGCCGGGCGGCACCTGCTGGTCGCCCCGGACGGGACGATCCGGCCGGTGCACTTCGACGTGGTCGAGACCGACGACGGCGAGGTGCTCAGCGACCAGCGGCTCTGCACCGTGGCGGACCCCCGCTGCCGCGGCTGGTCGCAGTGCCACCGCTCCCGGTGGGCCCCCGACTCGGTCGCCCCGGCCCTCGCCGCCGCCTGACCCGGCGGCGAGGGGCGGCGCCGTGATCGTTGACGTCCCATCGATGCCGGGGGCCGGCGCGTCGGGTGGCTCCCGCGTCAACGATCAGGCCTCGGCGCTCGCCGAGCGCCTCGGCACACGGCTCCTCCTCGTTCGATCCGACCAGCTCCGCCCGGATACGCTGTCCGGGTCATGACTACCGCAGCCGCGGGCAGCCCGCGCACCTACCAGGTGCGCACGTACGGCTGCCAGATGAACGTGCACGACTCCGAGCGCATCTCCGGCCTGCTCGAACAGGCCGGCTACGTGCGCGCCGCCGAGGCCGACGAGCAGCCCGACGTGGTGGTGTTCAACACCTGCGCCGTCCGGGAGAACGCCGACAACCGGCTCTACGGCAACCTGGGTCATCTGCGCCCCGTGAAGGACAAGCACCCCGGGATGCAGATCGCCGTCGGCGGCTGCCTGGCCCAGAAGGACCGCGGCGAGATCGTCCGCAAGGCGCCCTGGGTGGACGTGGTCTTCGGCACGCACAACATCGGCTCGCTGCCGGTGCTGCTGGAGCGGGCCCGGCACAACACCGCGGCCGAGGTGGAGATCCTCGAATCCCTCGACGTCTTCCCGTCCACGCTGCCGACCCGGCGCGAGTCGACGTACGCCGGCTGGGTGTCGATCTCGGTGGGCTGCAACAACACCTGCACGTTCTGCATCGTGCCGTCCCTGCGCGGCAAGGAGAAGGACCGCCGCCCCGGCGACATCCTCTCCGAGGTGCGCGCGCTGGTCGACGAGGGCGTGCTGGAGGTGACGCTGCTCGGGCAGAACGTCAACTCCTACGGCGTGGAGTTCGGTGACCGCTACGCCTTCGGCAAGCTGCTGCGCGCGTGCGGCGACATCGACGGCCTGGAGCGGGTCCGGTTCACCAGCCCGCACCCGAAGGACTTCACCGACGACGTGATCGCCGCGATGGCCGAGACGCCCAACGTCTGCCACTCGCTGCACATGCCGCTCCAGTCCGGCTCCGACGACGTGCTGCGCGCCATGCGCCGCTCGTACCGGTCGGAGAAGTACCTGGGGATCATCGAGAAGGTGCGGGCCGCCATGCCCGACGCCGCGATCACCACCGACATCATCGTCGGCTTCCCCGGCGAGACCGACGCCGACTTCGAACGCACCCTCGACGTGGTGCGCGAGGCCCGCTTCTCGTCGGCGTTCACGTTCCAGTACTCGAAGCGCCCCGGCACCCCGGCCGCGACCATGGACGGCCAGTTGCCCAAGCAGGTCGTGCAGGAGCGGTACGAGCGGCTGATCGCCACGGTCGAGGAGATCACCTGGGCGGAGAACCGGAAGCTCGTGGGGGAGACCGTCGAGGTGCTGGTCGCGGTCGGCGAGGGGCGCAAGGACGAGCGCACCGGCCGGCTGTCCGGCCGCGCCCGCGACGGCCGTCTCGTGCACTTCGACGCGGGCGCGCTCGCCGGGCAGATCCGCCCCGGGGACATCGTGCACACCACGGTCACCTACGCCGCCCCGCACCACCTCAACGCCGACGGTGAGCCGCTGTCGCACCGGCGCACCCGGGCCGGTGACGCGGCCGAGGCGGGGCGCGCCCCGCGTACCCCCGGGGTGCTGCTCGGGCTGCCGACGATCGGCGCGCCGGCCGCGCTGCCCGCGCCCACCGGCGGCTGCGCCGCCAACTGAGCGACCGCCGACGGCCGGGACCGCCCCGTGGCGGCCCCGGCCGTCGCCTTTCTCAGCAGGCGGTGCCGTTGAGCTTCACGGCGCCCGGTGCGGCGGCCGTGCCGTTGGCCGTGAAGCCGACGGTCACCGACGCGCCCGGCGCCAGCGACGACGCCCAGCTCGGCGCGGCCGCCGTGACCGTCGTGCCGGACTGCGTGACGGTGGCGTTCCAGCCGCTGGCCAGGGTCACGCCGGACGGCCAGGTCCAGGTGGCCGACCACGGGTTGACCGCCGCGGTGCCGGTGTTCTTCACGGTCAGCTCGCCCTGGAAGCCGCCCTGCCACGCGTTGACCTGCTTGTACGTGGCCGTGCAGCCCCCGGTCGGCGCCGGCGTGGTGGGCGCCGGCGAGCCGGTGCCGGTCGGGGTCGGGGTGGGGTTGCCGCCCCCACCGGTCGGCGGGATCAGGTAGGGCTGGAGGATGTCCTGCTTGGCCTGGTTGATGGTGGTCCAGTCGTCGTTGGCGATGCCGCCGGTGTCACCCGAGTTCGGGTTCCACGACCAGTAGGTGAAGGACATCCCGGTCACCCCGGTCCCGGTGTACGCCATGAGGTTCTGCAACCACACCTTGTCCTTCGGGTCCTGGAGCGTGGTGCCGAACTCGCCCATCATGATCGGCGCGATGTTCTGCTTGTAGAGGTAGCCCCAGTACTTGTCCCAGATGCCCGGCATGTTCGCGGGGTAGGTCGGGTCGTCGAACCAGGTCTGGTGGTAGACCGAGGTGGCGTACTCGTGCGGGGAGTAGACCAGCCGGTTGGCCACGTTCAGCCGCACCGGGAACTGCCCGGCCTTGGACAGGTTGCCGCCCCACCAGCCGCAGTCCTCGTCGTTGCTCGGGTCGTTGTCCCAGACGTTCGACAGGCCGCCGCTCGGGCAGCTCACCCCCTCCACGAAGATCAGCCAGTTCGGCTGCACCCCGAGGATCGCGTTGCCGGCCCGCTCGGCGGCCAGCCGCCAGTCCCGGGCGGTGTCGCCGCAGCCCCAGCAGGCGCCGGTGGCCGCCGGGTTGGTGCCCTCGGCGTGCGGCTCGTTGTGCAGGTCCGCGCCGATCACCGTCGGGTTGTTCGCGTACCGCTGGGCGAGCATCTTCCAGTCGGCGATCCAGGTCGCCTCGGAGACCGTCGAGGTGTACCAGAGCGGCGACTGACCGGCCGAGGTCGGCCGGTGCCGGTCCAGGATGACCCGCATCCCCTTGCCGCCCGCGTAGTCGATCACCTTGTCGAGGATCTGCAACGGCGAGAGCCCGACCAGGTCCGGGTTCACGAAGTCGTTGATGCCGGTGGCCGTCGCGCCCGGCTTCAGCGCGTCGTTCGAGTAGGGGATGCGCAGCGTGTTGTAGCCCAGCCGGGCCATGGTGTCGAGCTGGCCGCGCCACGGGTTGCTCGACCACAGGCCGTGGAAGGTCTTGTTGTCGGTCTCCATGCCGAACCAGTTGATGCCGGTGAGCCGGACCGTGGCCCCCGTGCTGTCCACGATCTTGTTGCCGCTGGTGTGCAGGTAGCCGGTGCCGGTCCCGGCGGTGGCCGCGGCGGCCGGTGTGGTGCTGACGGCGGCGGCGACGAGGACGCCGGCCGCGGCGGTGGCGAGCGCCGCGAGGGCGCCGCCGAGGGCGGTGGGTCGGTGCATTGGCGAGCTCCACTTCGGATGCCCGCGCCGCGCGAGCGCCGCGGGCGGAGAAACCAGGGGAGACGGCCCGCTCGTCATCGAGTACGCGGACAGCGCGCGACGGGCCGTGTCACGTGGACGGCCACTCGCGGGGGAGCACCGGCGATCGTCGACGGCCGGATCAGCCGTCGGTGCCCTCGTGCCGGTGCCGGAACCTGGCTCCGCCGCCCATTTTGATCAGCTCACCTCGATGCGTCAACAGGGCGACCGGGGGCCGCGCCGAGAAGGCGCTTTCCGGTTCCCGCCCGCGCACACGGAGAAGCCCCCGGTCCCGAGGCGGGACCGGGGGCTTCCCGGTGACGCTGAACTCAGCCGGCCTGCTCGGCCAGCTGGAGGAACTGCCGCTTCGAGGCGAGCGCCTGCTCGGCCTCCTTGACCCGGCGGGCGTCGCCGGCGGCCTGGGCCCGGGCCAGCCGGTCCTCGGCCTCGGCGACCTGGGCCCGCATCTGGGCCAGCAGCGGGTTGTCCTCCTTGGAGGTGCGCCGCCATGCCGAGTCCATGACCTCACGGACCTTGTCGTCCACGACGCGCAGCCGGCGCTCCAGCCCGGCGGCCGCCTCGCGGGGCACCCGCCCGGCCTCGTGCCACTGCGCCTGGATCTCCCGCAGCTTCGCCTGGGCGCCCTTCGGGTCGCCGTCGACGTCGAGCGCCTCAGCCTCGGCGAGCAGGGCCTGCTTGCGCTCCAGGTTGGCGCGCTGCTCGTTGTCCCGCGCCGAGAAGACCTCGCTGCGCCGGGTGAAGAACTCGTCCTGCGCGGCCCGGAACCGTTCCCAGAGCTTCTGCTCGGCCTCCTTGGAGGCGCGCGGCGCGGCCTTCCACTGGGCCATCAGGTCCTTGAGCTGGTTGGCCGTGGCGCCCCAGTCGGTCGACTCCTTGAGCTTCTCGGCCTCGGCGACCAGCTCCTCCTTGACCCCCTGCGCCTGCTTGCGCTGCTGGTCCAGGGAGGCGAAGTGGGCGCCCCGGCGGCGGGTGAAGCCGTCGCGGGCGGCGGCGAACCGCTTCCACAGCTCACCGTCGGCCTTCTTGTCGACCCCGCGAATGGTCTTCCACTCGTCGAGGATCTCCTTGAGCCGGTCGCCGGCGGTCTTCCAGCCGGTCGACTCGGCGGCCAGCTTCTCCGCCTCCTCGACCAGGGCGGTCTTGCGCGCGAGCGCCTCGCCGCGGGCGGCGTCCCGGGCGGCCCGGGCCTCACCGGCCTTCTCCTCGGCCACCGCGGCCAGCTTGTCGAGGCGGGCGGCCAGGGCGTCGATGTCCCCGACGACGTGCGCCTCGGCCAGCGAGGCGCGGATCCGCCGGATCGTCGTCAGCGAGTGGCCGGCGTCCGCCGCGCCCGAGTTGAGCCGGGCCTCGGTCAGATCCACCTCCGTCACCAGGTCGGCGAAGCGCCGGGCGAAGTGGGCGAGCCCTTCCTCCGGTGCCCCCGCCTGCCAGGATCCGACCACCCGCTCGCCCTCGGCGGTCTTGACGTAGACGGTGCCGTCCTCGTCCACCCGTCCGAAGGCAGTCCAGTCGCTCATGTGCCCATCCTCGTTCTCCCGGCGTCGTCGGGACACCTCCCGCGATCGCCGCCACGGCGCAGCAAAGTTCTCCCGGCATTGTCACAGGTCCGACCCGGTCCGTGTCGAGCGCCTGTCGTCGACCGTGACCATACGGTGTCGTAGCGCCTCGATGACCGGATCGGCGCGGGGACGCACCGGGGGATACGGATAGGTTGGACCGGTGCCCCTGGTCGCCGCCGCCGTCTGCCCCCACCCGCCCCTGATCGTGCCCGAGCTGGCCGGCGCCGCCGCGCCCGAGCTGGACGACCTCCGCGCCGCCGCCGACGCGGCCGTGGCCCGGCTGCTCGCCGCCGACCCCGAGGTGATCGTGCTGCTCGGCGGCGGGCCGCGGACGGCGCGGTTCGGCACGGCCGACCACGGTTCGCTGCGCCCGTTCGGCCTGGACCGGGACGTCCGGCTCTGGAAGGTCAACTGCGCGGGCGCCGCGGTGCTGCCGTTGAGCCTCACCATCGGCGCCTGGCTGGTGAACCGGTCCGGCACCGAGCTGCCCCGGCTGGCCCGGGCGGTCGCCGCCGACGCGGCACCGGCCGAGTGCGCCGCCCTCGGTGCGGAGCTGGCCGCCGAGTTCGACGGGCGGACCGCGCTGCTGGTACTCGGGGACGGGTCGGCCTGCCGGGGCGTCAAGGCACCCGGCTACGACGACCCGCGCGCGCCCGCGTACGACGAGGGGGTCGCCGCGGCCCTGGCCGGCGTGGACGCCGAGGCCCTGCTCGGCCTGGACCCGGTGCTGTCGGCGGAGCTGAAGGTCGCCGGGCGGGCGCCGTGGCAGGTGCTGACCGGCGCGGTCCGCGCGGCGGGCGGTGACTGGCGCGGCGACGTGACCTACCACCGGGCCCCCTACGGCGTTGCCTACTTCGTGGCGAACTGGGAGCTGCGGTGAGCGCGCGGAGTGAGCTCGCGAGCCCCGCGGTCGCGAACGGAGAGCGGCAGTGACGCGGACCGTCGTCGCCGTGGTCGGGCCGACCGCGGCGGGCAAGTCGGCGCTGAGCATCGCCCTGGCGCACGCCCTCGGCGGCGAGGTGGTCAACGCCGACTCCATGCAGCTCTACCGCGGCATGGACATCGGCACCGCCAAGCTGACCCCGGCCGAACGGGAGGGTGTGCCGCACCACCTGCTCGACATCTGGCCGGTGACCGAGCCGGCCAGCGTCGCCGAATACCAGAGGCTGGCCCGCGCGGCCGTCGACGACATCCTGGCCCGGGGCCGGGTGCCGCTGCTGGTCGGTGGCTCCGGGCTCTACGTGCGGGCGGTGCTGGAGCAGTTCGAGTTCCCCGGCACCGACCCGGCGGTGCGGGAGCGGCTGGAGGCGGAACTGGCCGCGGTCGGCCCGGCGCCCCTGCACGCCCGGCTGGCCGAGGCCGACCCGGTGGCCGCGGCCGGCATCCTGCCGAGCAACGGCCGGCGGATCGTCCGCGCCCTGGAGGTCGTCGAGCTGACCGGCGCGCCGTTCACGGCCTCGCTGCCCGCGCCGACGCCGCACTACCCGTCGGTGCAGCTCGGCGTCGACCTGGACACGGCGCTGCTGGACGAGCGGATCGCCCGGCGGGTCGACCGCATGTGGGCCGACGGCCTGGTCGACGAGACGCGGACCCTGGTCGGCCGGGGCCTGCCCGAGGGGCGGACGGCCAGCCGGGCGCTCGGCTACCAGCAGGTGCTGCGCTTCCTGGCGGGGGAGCTGACCGAGGCGCAGGCGCACGAGGAGACCGTCCGGGCCACCCGGCGGTTCGTCCGCCGGCAGCGCTCCTGGTTCCGCCGCGACCCGCGCATCCACTGGCTGGACTCGGCCGCGCCGGAGTTTCTCGACACTGCGCTGCGGGTGGTCGCCGAGCATCGGGAATGATGAGGGCGTGGAGTTCACCAAGGGCCACGGCACCGGCAACGACTTCGTCATCCTGCCCGACCCGGACGGGGCGCTCGACCTGACGCCCGGCCTGGTCGCCGCGCTCTGCGACCGGCGGCGCGGCCTCGGCGGCGACGGCGTGTTGCGGGTGGTCCGCGCCGCCAAGCACCCGGACGGCGCCGCGCTGGCCGGCGAGGCCGAGTGGTTCATGGACTACTGGAACTCCGACGGCTCGTTCGCCGAGATGTGCGGCAACGGGGCCCGGGTCTTCGTCCGCTACCTGCTGGAGACCGGCCTGGCGGCCCCGTCCGGCGGGACCCTGCCGCTGGCGACCCGCGCGGGCCTGGTCCGCGCCCGGGTCGAGGGCGCCGACGTGGCCGTCGAGATGCGCCGCCCCCGGCTGTACGACACGGCCACCGCCACCGTGGGCGGGCTCACCCTGACCGGCGCGGCCGTGGACGTGGGCAACCCGCACCTGGTCTGCGCGCTGCCAGCCAGCCTCGACCTGGGCGGCCTGGACCTCACCCGGGCGCCCGACGTCGACCCGTCCGTCTTCCCGGCCGGGGTGAACGTCGAGTTCACCACCCCGGGCGAGCCGGTCGAGGGCACCGACGGGCACGTGCTCATGCGGGTCTACGAGCGTGGCTCGGCCGAGACGCTGTCCTGCGGCACCGGCGCCTGCGCGGTGGCCGCCGTGGCCCTGCGCGACGCCGGCCGGGACACCGGCACGGTGACCGTGGACGTACCCGGCGGCCGCCTCACGATCACCATCACCGACGACACCTGCTGGCTGTCCGGCCCGGCCGTCCTGATCGCCACCGGCGAACTAACCCCAACGGCCCTGAAAGCCTGACCACACAGCCGCGCCCTCGCGGGCCCGCCTCCGGCAAGTTGATCAAGAAGTTTGCGTCTGAATCCGGGCCCGGCCCGACGCAAACTTCTTGATCAACGCTCGGCGGCGCACCCGGACGGTGGGGTCAGGGGGTGGCGCTGGCGTTGGCGGCGATCTCGGGGAGGTCGGCCGGACCCGGGTCGGCGGCCGGCGGAGGCGTCGCGCCCGGGTTCTGGGCCGCGGCGCGGACGGCGGCGGCGACGGCCGGGGCGACCCGCGAGTCGAAGACGCTCGGCACGATCACCGTCGGGTTGATCTTGTCCTCGCCGACCACGTCCGCGATGGCCCGGGCCGCCGCGATGGCCATCTCCTCGGTGAACTCCTCGGCGTGCGCGTCGAGCATGCCGCGGAAGACGCCCGGGAAGGCGAGCACGTTGTTGATCTGGTTCGGCTGATCGGACCGGCCGGTCGCGACCACGGCGGCGTGCTTGCGCGCCTCCCGCGGGTCCACCTCCGGGTCCGGGTTGGCCAGCGCGAAGACGATCGCGTCCTTGGCCATGCCGGCGATGTCCTCGCCGGTCAGCAGGTTCGGGGCGCTCACGCCGATGAACACGTCCGCACCCCGGATCGCGCCGGGCAGGTCGCCGGAGTAGTTCTCCTTGTTGGTGTTCTCCGCCAGCCACCGCCAGGCCGGGTTGAGGTCGGGCAGGTCGCGGTGCAGGGCGCCCTGCCGGTCGTACGCGATGATGTCGCCCACGCCCTGCCGCAGCAGCAGCTTCATGATCGCGGTGCCTGCCGCGCCGGCGCCGGAGACCACGACCCGGACGTCCGAGAGCTGCTTGCCCACCACGCGCAGCGCATTGGTCAGCGCGGCCAGCACGCAGATCGCGGTGCCGTGCTGGTCGTCGTGGAAGACCGGGATGTCCAGCGCCTCGCGCAACCGGGCCTCGATCTCGAAGCAGCGCGGTGCGGCGATGTCCTCCAGGTTGATGCCCCCGTACGCCGGCGCGATCGCCTTGACGATCTGCACGATCTCGTCGGTGTCCTGGGTGTCCAGCACCACGGGCCACGCGTCCACGCCGCCGAAGCGCTTGAACAGCGCCGCCTTGCCCTCCATGACGGGCAGCGAGGCGGCCGGACCGAGGTTGCCCAGGCCGAGCACGGCGGAGCCGTCGCTGACCACGGCGACCGTGTTGCGCTTGATGGTGAGCCGGCGGGCGTCGGCCGGGTTCTCGGCGATCGCCTGGCAGACCCGGGCCACACCCGGCGTGTACGCGCGGGACAGCTCGTCGCGGGTGCGCAGCGCGACCTTCGAGCTGACCTCGATCTTGCCCCCGAGGTGCAGCAGGAACGTCCGGTCGGAGACCTTGCGGACGTCTACCCCGTCGAGCGCGGTCAGCGCGTCGACCACCTGGTCGGCGTGGTTCGCGTCGGCGGTGTCGCAGGTGAGGTCGACGATCACGTGGGCCGGGTCGGAGTCGACCACGTCCAGCGCGGTGACGATCGCGCCGGCCTCGCCCGCCGCGGTGGTCAGCCGCCCGATGGAGGAGGCGTCGGCGGGGACCGCGATCCGGATCGTGATCGAGAATCCGGCACTCGGCAGTCGGGTGTTGGCCACGTGGAACTCCTCCGTCGGCGCTGGCGGCTCGCCTGGCATTTCTACTCGCCCGCCCAGGTCGGCGAGCATCCGACCCCGCTACCAGTTAGTAATGCCACGGGCATATAGCAGGTGCGTGAGGCGTTGGTACATGTCAGGATGCTCATGCACACCGGAAATGCCCCGGCAAAAGACATAACGGACAGGAGTCGCGGTTTGCGAGACCAGGAGACCTTCCTTCCCTACGAGGACGACGAGCTCGACGCCACCACCGGCGAGTTCGAGCTGTCGGAGCGGCAGGCGCTGCGGCGGGTCCCCGGCCTCTCCACCGAGCTCAGCGACATCACCGAGGTCGAATACCGCCAGCTCCGGCTTGAGCGGGTCGTCCTCGTCGGTGTCTGGACCGCGGGGACCCAGGACGACGCCGACAACAGCCTCACCGAGCTGGCGGCGCTGGCCGAGACGGCCGGCTCGCAGGTGCTCGAGGGGCTGATCCAGCGGCGCAGCCGGCCGGACCCGGCCACGTACATCGGTCGGGGCAAGGTCGACGACCTGGGCGCGGTGGTGCTCGCCACCGGCGCCGACACGGTCATCTGCGACGGCGAACTGTCCCCGTCGCAGCTGCGCAACCTGGAGCAGCGCACCAAGGTCAAGGTGGTCGACCGCACCGCTCTGATCCTCGACATCTTCGCCCAGCACGCCAAGAGCCGCGAGGGCAAGGCGCAGGTCGAGCTGGCCCAGCTCGAATACCTGCTCCCGCGACTGCGTGGTTGGGGTGAGACCCTCTCCCGGCAGACCGGTGGTAGCGGCCGCGGCGGTGGCGCCGGCGGCGGCGTGGGCCTGCGCGGTCCCGGTGAGACCAAGCTCGAGACCGACCGGCGCCGGATCCGGCACCGGATCGCGCGGCTGCGCCGCGAGATCAAGAGCATGGCGACGGTACGCCAGACGAAGCGCGCCCGCCGCTCCCGCAACGCGGTGCCCGCGGTGGCCATCGCCGGCTACACCAACGCCGGCAAGTCCAGCCTGCTCAACCGCCTGACCGGGGCGGGTGTGCTGGTGGAGAACGCGCTGTTCGCCACCCTGGACCCGACCACCCGCCGGGCCACGGCCTCCGACGGCCGGCTGTACACCCTCTCCGACACGGTCGGGTTCGTCCGGCACCTGCCGCACCAGATCGTCGAGGCGTTCCGCTCGACGCTGGAGGAGGTCGGCGACGCCGACCTGGTGGTGCACGTGGTCGACGGCACCCACCCGGACCCGGAGGAGCAGGTGCGGGCGGTCCGCGAGGTGCTCGCCGAGGTGGGCGCCGACCGACTGCCGGAGCTGCTGGTGGTCAACAAGATCGACGCCACCGACGAGGAGACGCTGCTGCGGCTCAAGCGGCTCTGGCCGGAGGCGGTCCTCGTCTCCGCGCACAGCGGGCGCGGGGTCGACGATCTGCGCGAGGCGATCGAGCAGCGGCTGCCGCGGCCGGCCGTCGAGGTCCGGGCGGTGCTCCCGTACGACCGGGGTGACCTGGTGGCCCGGGTGCACCGGCAGGGAGAGGTGCTCAGCACGGCGCACCTGCCGGAGGGCACGCTGCTGCACGTCCGGGTGGGCCAGGCGCTGGCCGCCGAGCTGGTGCCGTACCGGGCCGGTGACCGGCTCACCAGCGAGGAACGGGTGGGCGCCGGGCGGTGAGCCGTCCGGCGTCACCCGCCGGAAACCTGGGTCGTGCGACACTTGGCGCCATGCGGCACGCTGTCTCCTCGGTCACGATCGCGCTGAGCCTCGTCGGCGCGGTCGTGGCGCCGGCCGGGTTCGCCCTGGCGGCTCCCGCCGCGGCCCCCGTGCTGGCCGCGGCTCCCAAGAAGAAGTGCACCGTCGAGGACAAGCGACTCCGGGAACTGTCCGGCATTGTCGCCACCAGCACCGGCTACGTCGTGATCAACGACGGCAGCGACGACGAGAGCCGCAAGCGGGTCTTCTTCCTCGACACGAAGTGTGAGATCGCGAAGGACCCGGTCCGATACCCGGATCCGGGGCCCCGCGACACCGAGGACCTGGCCGTCGGGCCGGACAGGAAGACGCTCTGGATCGCCGACACCGGCGACAACGTCGAGGCCAAGACCCGCCGGGAGCGGGTCGCCGTCTGGGTCATGCCGCTGAGCGGGTCGAAGCAGCCGGTGCTGCACCGGCTGACCTACCCGGGCAACGAGCCGCACGACGCGGAGGCGCTGCTCGTCGGCGACGACAACCTGCCGCTGGTCATCACCAAGGACCTGTCCGGCAAGTCGGAGATCTTCACGCCCACGGCGAAGCTGAAGAGCACCGCCGACACCGAGCCGATCCCGATGAAGAAGGTCGGCGAGGTCACCCTTCCCAAGACCAACACCGAGAACAAGCTGGGCGGCCCCGGCCGGCTGCTGGTCACCGGTGCGGCCCGCTCGCCCGACGGCAGCAAGGTGGTGCTGCGCACCTACGGTGACGCCTTCGAGTTCGACGTGACCGGCGGCAACATCGTCGGCGCGTTGACCACCGGCAAGCCCCGGGTCACCCCCCTGGCGGACCCGTTCGGCGAGGCCATCTCCTACACGCCCGACGGCAAGTCCTTCGTCACCGTGTCCGACGGCGGCCTCCTGGACGCCACGGACCCGATCGACATCCTCAGCTACACCCCGGCCACCACCGGGGCCGAGGCGCTGCCCAACGCCGGCAAGGACGTGACGAAGCCGGCCGCCGAGAAGTCCTGGATCGAAGGGCTCACCCTCGACGAGATCACGTACCTCATCGCGGCACTCGGCGTACTCGGCGCCCTCATGGTCGGCGCCGGCATCTTCGGCATCCTGCGGGCCCGGCGCAAGCCGGCGCCGCCGGCCGAGCCCACCGACGAGCGTGACGACGAGTTCCCGGGCAACGCCGGCTACCCGCCGGCCGGCCGGCCCGACGCCCCGCCCCGCGGCGGCGTCTACGGCGGCGGTGGCGGCCAGGGCGGGGTCTACGGCGGTGCCCCGGCGAACGGCGGCCGCCCGGCCGGCGGGGTCTACGGCGGCGGCCGTCCGCAGGGCGGCGGCGGTCGCGGGGGCGCGGTCTACGGCGGCGGCCCGCAGGGTGGCGGCCGTCCGCAGGGTGGCGGCGTCTACGGTGGCGGTGGCGGTGGCGGTGGCGGTGGCGGTGGCTACGGCGGTGGCCGGCCGGGCGGCGGTGGCGGCTACGGCCCGGGGCGCGGGGAACCGCCGCGCCGCGAGCCCGACCGCCGGGACCCGCGCGACGGCGGCTACGGCGACCGGGGCCAGCAGTACGGCCAGTTCTCCGGCGGCGGCCGGGACTACCGGGGCGACCGCTACTGAGCGCACGAGAAAGGGGGGTGACCGGCGGTCACCCCCCTTTCTTCTCGGCTCAGATGCGGCGGAGCACGGCGACCACGCGACCCATGATGGTCGCGTCGTCGCCGGGGATCGGGTCGAAGGCCGGGTTCTGCGGCATCAGCCAGACGTGCCCGTCGCGCCGCCGGTAGGTCTTCACGGTCGCCTCGCCGTCGAGCATGGCCGCCACGATGTCGCCGACCTCGGCGGTCGGCTGCTGCCGGACCACCACCCAGTCGCCGTCGCAGATCGCCGCGTCGAGCATCGAGTCGCCCTTGACCTGAAGCATGAAGACCTCGCCCTCACCGACCAGCTCGCGGGGGAGGGGGAAGATGTCCTCCACGGCCTGCTCGGCGAGGATCGGGCCACCGGCGGCGATCCGGCCCAGCATCGGCACATAGGCCGGTGCGGGGCGCTGGGCGCGGGCGGCCTCGTCGTCGACGTCGCCGGGTGCCCGGACGTCCACGGCGCGGGGCCGGTTGGGGTCGCGGCGCAGGAAGCCCTTCTTCTCCAGCTCCTTGAGCTGGTAGGCGACGCTCGACGGGGAGACCAGGCCGACCGCCTCGCCGATCTCGCGCACGCTCGGCGGGTAGCCGTGGCGCTCCACCCACGCGCGGATGAACTCCAGGATCCGGCGCTGCCGGGCCGTGAGGTCGACCGTCGACGGGTCGGGGAAGCTGCTGACCACCGGGGTGACCGGACGCACGGCGGGCTGGGCCGCCCGGCTGCGCGCGGTGCGGGGTCGACGGGTCGCCGGCGGACCCGCCCCGTCGATCGGCTGCGGGTTCTTCTGCCGGCTGGCCCGGTCCTCGGTCACGTCCGTCCTCCCTGGTCGGCGCTGGGTGCCTCGTCGGCTCGTGGTGCGTGCTGACATGGTGCTGTCGGCCGGTCCGCCGCGATCCGCCGCGCCCGGTCGTTGTTGACCGTATAGGTGAGATCGGCCATTTTCAAACATCTGTACGACCTGTTGTCGGCGTGTCGCGTCGAAATCCTGGATTTCCGTACGCCTGTTCTGATAAATGGTACGTCGCTCTCGAACGAATGTTCTATCGTCGCGCCCCGTGACTCCGGCGGCCGCCGGCCGTTGGGCTCCTCGGTACGCCGGGGACGGGGTGGGACGGGGGCGTGATTCTGGCGACTCGCCGGACACGCCGCTCAACTTGACCTCGCTAGTACGACGGCATACGGTCGACCCCTAGATGTTGTGGTTACATGGGCGTAAGTCGCCTACAGGTTGGGTCCGGTTACCGACCGCACTCCCGTACCGTCGGCCCGGCGGCGGCCATCGAGAGATGGTGCCGCCGCGGTGACGCGTGCCCGGATGCGGCCGGTGGGCCGCGGTTGATGAAGGAGGTCGGGCGATGCGGTGTCCGTACTGCCGGCATGCCGACTCCCGGGTGGTCGACTCGCGGGAGGCCGACGACGGCCAGCTCATCCGGCGGCGGCGGTCCTGCCCGGAATGCGGCAAGCGGTTCACCACCGTCGAGGAGGCGGTGCTCGCGGTGGTCAAGCGCAGCGGGGTGACCGAGCCGTTCAGCCGCACCAAGATCATCGGCGGGGTGCGCAAGGCGTGCCAGGGCCGGCCGGTCGACGACGACTCCATCGCGCTGCTCGCGCAGAAGGTCGAGGAGACCGTGCGGGCCAAGGGGGCCGCCGAGATTCCCAGCAACGAGGTCGGGCTGGCCATCCTCGGCCCGCTGCGCGACCTCGACGAGGTGGCCTACCTGCGGTTCGCCAGCGTCTACCGCTCCTTCGACTCGCTCGCCGACTTCGAGCGCGAGATCGAGACGCTGCGGGCCGCCGCGATCGCCCGCGAGGGTGCCGGGGCGGTCGGGGCCGCCGGCGCGACCAGTTGAGTTTCACGGATTTCTGACAGTTGGACGACGCGCGGTGGGTGACCGCGCTGACGAGGGGGGCGAGGGCGTGACGACCAGCAAGTCACGGAACAAGGCCGGGGCAGGGCTGAAGATCGAGCGCGTCTGGACGACCGAGGGGGTGCATCCCTACGACGAGGTCGCCTGGGAGCGCCGCGACGTCGTGATGACGAACTGGCGGGACGGTTCGATCAACTTCGAGCAGCGCGGGGTGGAGTTCCCCGAGTCCTGGTCGGTCAACGCGGCCAACATCGTGACCACCAAGTACTTCCGGGGCGCGGTGGGGACCCCGGAGCGGGAGTGGTCGCTGCGGCAGCTCATCGACCGGGTGGTCGACACCTACCGCACCGCCGGTGAGGAGTACGGCTACTTCGCCACCCCCGCCGACGCGGAGGTGTTCGCGCACGAGCTGACCTGGATGCTGCTGCACCAGGTGTTCAGCTTCAACTCGCCGGTCTGGTTCAACGTCGGCACGCCGTCGCCGCAGCAGGTCAGCGCGTGCTTCATCCTCTCGGTCGACGACTCGATGGACTCCATCCTGGACTGGTACAAGGAGGAGGGCCGGATCTTCCAGGGCGGCTCGGGCGCCGGCGTCAACCTCTCCCGCATCCGTTCCTCGAAGGAGCTCCTCTCCTCCGGCGGCACCGCCTCCGGCCCGGTCAGCTTCATGCGCGGCGCGGACGCCTCGGCCGGCACCATCAAGTCCGGTGGCGCCACCCGGCGGGCCGCCAAGATGGTCATCCTCGACGTCGACCACCCGGACATCGAGGAGTTCGTGGCGACCAAGGCGCGCGAGGAGGACAAGATCCGCGCGCTGCGGGACGCCGGCTTCGACATGGACCTGGGCGGCGCCGACATCGTCAGCGTGCAGTACCAGAACGCCAACAACTCGGTTCGGGTCTCCGACGAGTTCATGACCGCGGTGGAGAACGGCGGCGGCTTCGACCTGCGCGGCCGGCTCGACGGGCAGACCATCGAGACGATCGACGCCAAGAAGCTGTTCCGCACCATCTCCCAGGCCGCCTGGGAGTGTGCCGACCCCGGCCTGCAGTACGACGACACCATCAACGACTGGCACACCTGCCCGGAGACCGGGCGGATCACCGCGTCGAACCCGTGCTCGGAGTACCTGCACCTGGACAACTCCTCGTGCAACCTGGCCTCGCTGAACCTCATGAAGTTCATGCGCGCCGACGGCGGCTTCGAGGTGGAGAAGTTCGTCAAGTCGGTCGAGTTCGTCATCACCGCGATGGACATCTCGATCTGCTTCGCCGACTTCCCGACCGAGAAGATCGGCGAGACCACCCGTGCCTACCGGCAGCTCGGTATCGGCTACGCCAACCTCGGCGCGCTGCTGATGGCCTCCGGCCTGCCATACGACTCGGAGCAGGGCCGGGAGGTCGCCGCGGCGATCACCTCGCTGATGACCGGCACCGCCTACCGCCGCTCGGCCGAGCTGGCCGGCATCGTCGGCGCGTACGAGGGCTACGCCCGCAACGCCGAGGCGCACAAGCGGGTCATGCGCAAGCACGCGGCCGCCAACGACGCGATCAAGCCGGCCGGCGCCGTGGCCAGCGCCGTCCAGCGCGAGGCCACCAAGCAGTGGACGCTGGGCAACAAGGTGGGTGACAAGAACGGCTGGCGGAACTCGCAGGCCAGCGTGCTCGCCCCGACCGGCACCATCGGCCTGATGATGGACTGCGACACCACCGGTGTCGAGCCGGACCTGGCCCTGGTCAAGTTCAAGAAGCTGGTCGGCGGCGGCTCGATGCAGATCGTCAACCAGACCGTGCCGCGCGCCCTGCGCAGCCTCGGCTACCCCGAGGAGCAGGTCGAGGCGATCGTCGAGCACATCGCCGACCACGGCCACGTGGTGGACGCCCCCGGCCTGAAGCCGGAGCACTACCCGGTCTTCGACTGCGCCATGGGCGAGCGGTCCATCGCGCCGATGGGCCACGTGCGGATGATGGCGGCCGTCCAGCCGTTCATCTCCGGCGCCATCTCCAAGACGGTCAACATGCCCGAGCAGGCGACCGTCGAGGACGTCGAGAAGATCTACTTCGAGGGCTGGAAGCTCGGCCTCAAGGCGCTGGCGATCTACCGGGACAACTGCAAGGTGGGTCAGCCGCTGTCGGCCGCCAAGCCGAACAAGGCGGTCGAGCCGGTGGCCGAGCCGGCGAAGGTCGTGGAGAAGGTCGTGGAATACCGGCCGGTCCGCAAGCGGCTGCCGAAGAAGCGCCCGTCGGAGACCATCTCGTTCTCGGTCGGCGGCGCGGAGGGCTACCTCACCGCCTCGTCGTACCCGGACGACGGCCTCGGCGAGGTCTTCCTCAAGATGTCGAAGCAGGGCTCGACCCTGGCCGGCGTGATGGACGCCTTCTCGGTGGCCATCTCCATCGGTCTCCAGTACGGCGTCCCGCTGGAGACGTACGTCAGCAAGTTCACCAACATGCGCTTCGAGCCGGCCGGCATGACCGACGACCCGGACGTGCGGATGGCGGCCTCGGTGATGGACTACATCTTCCGTCGCCTGGCCCTGGACTTCCTGCCGTACGAGCGCCGCGCGGAGCTGGGCATCTTCACGGCCAAGGAGCGGGCCGCCCAGCTCGCGGCCGAGGCGGAGGCGGAGGCGAGCGGTGCGGACCTCACCGCGATGGCCGCCTCCGCCCCGGTCGAGGCGCCCGAGCCGAAGACCGGCCCGGTGGCCCAGCCGGCGCAGGAGGTGGCCGACGTGGCCGCCGCCAAGCCGGCGCCGTCGGTGGGCTCCAGCACCGAACTGCTGGAGGCCGTGATCGGCAAGGCCGCGGACGCGCCGCTCTGCTTCACCTGCGGCACGAAGATGCGGCCGGCCGGTAGCTGCTACGTCTGCGAGGGCTGCGGCTCCACCAGCGGCTGCAGCTGACGAACGACCGCTCGCGAGCGCGGCAGGGATCTCCCTGCCGCGCTCGCGGCGTCTGAGCGGGACGAAGCTCACGCCGTCGGGGAAGCTCCACCACGGCATCCGGCTGGAATGCTCGGGCCATGACCACTGCGGACCGCTACGCCACCTTCGCCGCCCGCGAGGCGCGCGGGGTGTCGCCCGCGTACGAGCGGCTGTCGGAGGCGGTCGCCCGCGACGGCGAGCTGCTGGCCCGGATCGGCACCCTGCCGCCGGCCAAGCGCCAGCCGAACCTGCTCTTCGGCGTGGTGCGGCTGCTCGGCGGACCGGTCGAGGACCCGGCCGCCTTCCACGAGTACGTGCTCGCGAACTGGCCGGCGGTCGAGGCCGAGATGCGGGTCCGGGCCACGCAGACCAACGAGCCCGGCCGGTGTGCCGTACTCCTGCCGGTGCTGGCGTCGCTGCCCCAGCCGCTCGCCCTGCTGGAGGTCGGCGCCTCCGCGGGCCTGAACCTCTACCCCGACCGGTACGCCTACCGCTACGGCGACCACCGGCTCGGCTCGGGTGAACCGGTCCTCGACTGCACGATCAGCGGGACGGCGCCGCCGGACCGCCGGCCTGAGGTGGTGTGGCGGGCCGGCCTGGACCTCAACCCGCTCGATGTGCGCGACCCGGCCGACGTGGCATGGCTGGACGCGCTCATCTGGCCGGAGCACGGGCACCGCCGCGAGCGGTTGCAAGCCGCGGCGGCCGTGGCCGCGGCCGACCCGCCGCTGCTGGTGCGGGGCGACCTGGTGGACGACCTGCCGGCGCTGGCCGCGCGGGCGCCGCGGGACGCGACCCTGGTGGTGTTCCACACCTCGGTGCTCTACCAGGTGCCGCCACCCGGGCGGGAGGCGTTCGCCGAGGTCGTGCGCGGGCTGCCCGGGCACTGGATCGCCAACGAGGACCCCGACGTGGTGCGCTACCCGGCGCTGCCCGAGCAACCGCCCGGCGGCTTCCACAACGTGCTGGCGCTGGACGGGAGGCCGCTGGCCTGGACCCGCGGCCACGGCCAGGCCATCACCTGGTTCGGGTAGGGCTGGGCGGAGCCGGCCAATCTTGGACACTTGCTGTTCGGGGCGAACGACAAGTGTCCAAGATTCACTGCGGAGGCCAGGGTGGAGTCATGGTGAGGCTGCCGGCCGTCGACGAATTCGCCGGTGAGCTCGCGGCGCTCGGCTGGGTCACCGATCTGCTGGTGGCCGGGTCGCTGGCGACCGGCGACCACCGGCCCGGCGTGAGCGATCTCGACCTGGTGGCGCTGACCGACGGCCCGGTCGACGCCGCGCGGGAGGCCGCGCTCGTCGCCGTGCACCGCCGCCTCGACGCGGGCAGCGCCGCCGGGTTGCACCTGGGGTGCGTCCACGTCGACAGCGCGACCATCCCGGACGTCCACCGGAAGCATCCGACGTGGACGCACGGACAGCTCGTCCAGCGCATCCTGTCCGGCGTCACGCGGGCCGAGCTGGTACGCCACGGGTACGCCGTCTTCGGCCGTCCGCCCGGCGACGTGTTTCCGCCGGTGAGCGACGACGACGTCCGGGCCGCCGCCCGCGCCGAACTCACCGGCTACTGGGCCTGGGCGGCCCGGCGTCCCTGGTTGTGGCTCGACCCCGCCCTCGCCGACCTCGGGCTCACCTCGATGGCCCGCGGCCGGTACGCGCTGCGCCACGGCGACCTGCTCACCAAGACCGCGGCGGTCGAGGCGGCCGCCGCCCCGGCCTGGCTGGTCGATCAACTGCGGGCCCGCCGCCGGGGCGAGCCGGTCACCTCGCCCCGGCTCCGCACCGCCCTGATCGCCTGGCGCGACGCCCGCCGCACGGTCACGGAGGCGCGCCGGCAGGTCCGCTGACCGCCAGGTGGTGGAAATCCGTTGTCGCCGACCGGTCCGACCGCGAAGCTTGGTCCATGATCGAGAGAATCGACTCCATCGAAATCCGGTGAGCCCGTCCGAGATCCGGGTCGACCGGGTGCTGGGCGACGGCCCGTTCCGTGAGATCGGCGAGCCACGCGTCACCGCGGTCTCGCCCGACGGGCGCCTGATCGTGGTCGGCGGCGCGCTCGCGCATCCGCAGTGGCACGGCCGGGACGTGTCCGCCCGGTCCCGTCCTCATCCGGGTTGGTACCCGCTGGCGGTCTACCGGGCCGACGATCTCACCTGCCGGCACCACGGCACCACCCGGTGGCGGGCCAACGCCATCGCCTTCCACCCGACCCTCCCACTGGTGGCGATCGGCACCGGCTCGTACGACGGTGGATGGGCCTACGAGGGGGAACTGCTGCTGCTGGACCTGACCACGGGGTCGGTCGTGTCGCTGCTGGCGTATCCGCGCGAGGTGCGGCGGATCAGGTGGCACGACCCTCACCGGCTCGACCTCGTGCTGGCGATCCCCTGTGACGAGGACGAGAAGCGGTTCGGCGGCAGGTCGCTCGCGTGCTCCATCAGCCGGGATGACTGGGCCACGGTCGGCGACGGGATGCTGCGGCCGCCGTACGGCGAGGAACCGGTGCCGGACCCGCCAAGCGCCGACCTGGCGGCGGCCGCCGCCCATCTCGACCGGCTCGCTGGGGAGCGGGGGCTGGCCTGGGCACGGCGCCGGACGGTCTGGGCGGTGCGCGGGCTCGCCGACGGCCGGATCCTCGCCGCTCTCGAAGCGGTCGGCCTGGAGTGCTGGTCCGGGGGCTCGGTCGAGCAGCTCTGGCGGTTGCCGGCCGAGGGCACGGGCTGCCAGATCATGGTGGCGCCGGACGAGCGGGCGGCGCTGGCGCTGACCCAGACGCCGCCCCGGTTCCAGAACCGGGGCTGGATCACCGACCCGAGCGTGCTGCGGCGGGTCGACCTGGCGGCGGGTGAGGTGCGGGCCACGGAGACGGCGGCCACTCCGGTGGTGGTCACCTCCCGGACCGACGGCTGGTGGGCGCTGCGCGACTCACGGCACGACAGCCGGGCGGCGCGCGGGAAGGTGCTGCTTCGGGCCCCCGCCGGGGAATCGGCGGCCGTGCTCCGGCTCGGCCGGTACGACCTGTTCAACCAGTTCCTGGACATCCGCTACGCGCCCGAGTTGTTGTTCCTTCAGGGCCGCGAGGACAAGCCATGGCGGGACAAGTGGGTGGTCGCCGTCGACCCGCCCGACGGGCGGGTGCGCCGGCTGTTCCCGCTGGAGTGGGATGCGTCGCGCGGCGGTCACCTGTACGGCGGCGCCGGGGCATACGTCGAGGACAGCTCGGGGCCCGCGCTCGTGCACACCGGTGTGGTCCACGACGGCGCGGGACTGCTGCCGGGCAACGCGTTCGTGGTGCGCCGCGCGTATCCGGGCGGCGCGGCGCAGTGGGCCTTCACCGCGGACCACCAGGCCACGGCCCTCGACGTCGACCATGACCTGGTGTACGTCGCCTTCAACTCCGGCGAGTTGGTGGTGTTGGACGCCCATGACGGCACGGTGCGCCTCCGGCAGGAACTACGGCTCGGTGGTCACTGTGTCGTGCCGCTGTCCCTGACCCGCCTGGCGCCCGGCCGCCTGGCGATCGGCACCCTGGACGGCCGGATTCTCGACTGCACCGTGGTCACGTGACCGGTCCCGGCGCTCCATCGACCTCGGCGAGGCGGGCGACCAGGAAGGCCCGTTCCGCCTCGTTGTCGACCAGGTCCAGCGCCGCCCGGTAGGCGTCGGCGGCCTCCCGCGGCCGGTCGAGGCGGCGGAGCAGGTCGGCGCGGATCGCCGGCAGGTAGTGGTAGCCGCCCAGCCGGGCGTCGGCCGCCAGGTCGTCGACCTCCCCGAGCGCGGCCGCCGGTCCGTCGACCATGGACACCGCCACGGCCCGGTTGAGCGCCACCACCGGCGACGGCCAGCGCTTGAGCAGCTCGTCGTAGAGACGGACGACCTGGGGCCAGTCGGTGGCCGGGTAACTGGGGGCGATCGCGTGCAGCGAGGCGATGGCGGCCTGGAGGGCGTACCGGCCGACCCGGCCGGTGCGGAACGCGCCGAGGACCAACTGGTTGCCCTCGGCGATGGCCGCTCGGTCCCACTGGGACCGGTCCTGCTCCTCCAGCACCAGCAGCCGGCCGTCGGCGTCGGTGCGGGTGGCCCGGCGGGCGTCGGTGAGCAGCAGCAGGGCGAGCAGCCCGCGCACCTCCGGCTCGTCGGGCATCAGGGCGAGCAGCATCCGGGTCAGGTGCACCGCCCGGTCGACCAGGTCGGTGCGGACCAGGCCGGCCCCGGTCGGCGCGGTGTGCCCCGTGGTGAAGAGCAGGTGGATCACGGTGAGCACGGCGTCGAGCCGTTCGGGCAGCTCGGCGGCCTCCGGCACCCGGTAGGGGATGCGGGCGGCGGCGATCTTCTTCTTGGCCCGGGTGACCCGGGCCGCCATGGTCGTCTCGGTCACCAGGAACGCGCGAGCGATGTCGCCGGTGGCCACCCCGCAGACCAGACGCAGGGTCAGCGCCACCTGGGCCTCCCGGGCCAGCGCCGGGTGGCAGCAGGTGAACACCAGCCGCAGCCGGTCGTCGGGCACCGCGTCCCCGGCGGGCTCCTCCGCCATCTCGGCCTCCGCCGGTTCGACGAGCAGGGGCATCTTCGTCCGGAAGACCTTCTCCCGGCGCAGCACGTCGAGCGCCTTGCGCTTCGCGGTGGCGGTCAGCCAGGCGCCCGGCTTGTCGGGTACGCCGTCGCGTGCCCAGGCGGCCAGCGCGGCCAGGTAGGCGTCCTGGACGCACTCCTCGGCCACGTCGAGGTCGCCGGCGACGCGCGCCGTCGCGGCGAGCACGAAGGCCCACTCGCGACGGTGCGCGTCCGCGACGGCGCGTTCGGCGGCGACCGTAGCGGCGTCGCTCACTCGGCCGGCGGCTGGAACAGCGGCCGGACCTCGACGCCGCCGTCGATGGTGGCCGGGTTCAGCTTGGCGATCTTCAGGGCCACGTCCAGGTCGGGCGCCTCCAGGACGAAGAAGCCGGCGACGACCTCCTTGGCCTCGATGAACGGGCCGTCGGTGACCAGGTCACCGCGGATCGCCGTGGCGGTGGTGCTCGGCTGGAGCGCGAACCCCGTGAGGATCTGCCCGCCCAGCTCGGTGACCTGGTCGCCGTAGCGCTCCAGCAGGGCCACGTAGTCGGGGGTCAGGTCCATCGGGTCGGCCGGCGCGGGCGAGTAGACGAGGACTGCGTACTGGGCCATGGGTGTCTCCTCTGGTTGTCGTTTCCCTCTTCCGTCTCACCGACGGACGGGCGCGGCCGGATTCGACAGCGGCCCGTGAAATCCTGCCTCTTTTCACGGCGTCGCGAAGTCCCGCATCCGCCGCAACGGCGAGAACACCACGAACAGCGCCGCACTCCACATGCCGAGCACGCAGACCAGCAGCGCCGGGCGCAGCCCGAGCCGGGTGCCGAGGACGCCGCCGACCAGGGCGCCGAGCGGGATCGCGCCGTAACAGATCCACAGGAACGCGGCATTGACCCGGCCGAGCAGCCGGGCCGGCGTGACCCGCTGCCGGTAGGACATGGCGGCCACGTTGAACAGCACCGCGTTGGCCGCGAACGCCGCCGTGCCGACCGCGTAGAGCAGGGCGCCCCAGCCCGGCCGGGCCAGCGGCATGAGCAGGTAGAGCGGGCCGGGCACCGCCATCGACACCCAGATGGTCCGGGCACCGCCCAGCAGCGCGGTGACCCGCCCGGCCAGCACCCCGGCCAGCAGCCCGCCCACCGAGCCCAGGCTGAACAGGAGGCCGATGGTGGTCGGGCCGGCGTGCAGCACGCGCAGCAGGTAGGGCACCTCGATGGACCGGGTGGCCATGACGAAGAAGTTCGAGGTGGCGGTGCAGGCGAGCACCAGGGCGAGGATCCGCTCCCGCCGGATGAACCCGAGTCCCTCGGTGAGCGCGGCCCGGACCGGCACGCGGCCTCCGGTGCGCGGCGCCGGGCGGTGCCGCATCAGCAGCAGCGTGACCGCGCTGGCCAGGAAGCTGGCCGCGTCGGCGACGAAGGTGCGGGCCGCGCCCAGCAGGCCGACGAGCACGCCGCCGGCGCTCGGCCCCGCCAGGGCGGCCAGGTTCTCGCTCACCTCCAGGCGCGCGTTGGCCGAGGTCAGGTCGTCCGGCGGGACGAGCGCGGGCAGCAGGCTCCGGTAGGCCACCGTGAACGCCACGGTCAGCACGCCGGAGAGCCCGACCACCGCGTACAGGAAGGGCAGGGTGAGGTGGCCGAGCAGGGCGGCCACCGGCACCGACAGCAGCAGCGCCGCGCGACCCAGGTCGCACGCGAGCATCAGCCGCCGCTGGTCGACCCGGTCGGCCAGCATCCCGGCCGGCAGCGAGAAGAGCAGGTACGGCAGCCAGGCCAGGACGGTGAGCAGGGAGACCTGGAAGACGCCGGCGTCGAGCACGTCCGCGGCCAGCAGCGGCACGGCCACCCCGGAGACCCGGGTGCCCACCTCGCTGACCGTCTGGCCGCTCCACAGCAGCAGGAAGTTCCGGTTCCGCCACAGCGAGGCGCGGGTTCCGGTGGTCGAAGGCGTCAGTTGCTGGGTCACCGCTCGGGCCTGTCCGTCGGGGTCACGGGGTGCGACCCGGCACGGTATCCCGGCGGGCCGCCGCGGGGCGCGGCATTTCCCCCGGTCGGAGGCGGGCGGTCCGGGTGCGGGCGGACGTGAAACCGGCCGGCGACTAGGGTCGGCTTTCATGATCGAACCGACCTGGCTCACCGAGACGCGCGCCGCCTACGACACGGTCGCCGTGGACTACGCACGACTGATCCCCGACGTGCTGGAGGGCCCGCTCGACCGGGGAATGCTGGCCGCGTTCGCCGAGCTGGTCGGGCCGGGCCGGCCGGTGCTGGAGGCGGGTTGCGGGACCGGCCGGATCACCGCCCACCTGCGTGGCCTCGGGCTCGACATCTCCGGCGTCGACCTCTCCCCGGGCATGCTGGAGGTGGCCCGCCGGAACTACCCGGAGCTGTCCTTCGAGATCGGCTCGATGACCGCGCTGGCCACGCCCGACGAGGCGCTGGCCGGCCTCGTCGCCTGGTACTCGATCATCCACCTGCCGCCGGACCTGCTGCCCGGGGTGTTCGCCGAGTTCCACCGGGTGCTCGCCCCGGGCGGCCACCTGCTGATCGCCGTGAAGGCCGGCGACCAGCGGATCCGGCTGGAGCAGGCGTACGGCCACACCGTCTCGTACGACGTGTACTGGATGCCGCCGGAACGGCTGGTCGAGCAGCTCACGGCGGCCGGCCTGGCCGTGCACGCAACCCTGGTCCGCGAGGCGGAGGAACTCGACCGGGGGCCGCAGGCGTTCGTGCTCGCGCGGAAGGCCGACCGGTGACCGTCGCGCTCTTCACCCTGGGCGGCACGATCGCCATGGCCGGCACCGGCGGGCAGGGCGTGGTCAGCCGGCTCACCGGCGCCGACCTCACGGCCGCCGTACCAGGGCTGGCCGGCATCCCGCTCGACGTGCGGGACGTCGAGGCGGTGCCCAGCGCCGCCCTGGCGTACCGGCAGATCCTCGACCTGGTGGACGCGGCCGGCGCGGCGGTCGCCGACGGCGCGACCGGCGTGGTCGTGACCCAGGGCACCGACACCCTGGAGGAGACGGCGTTCCTGGCCGACCTGGTCTGGCCGCACCCGGCGCCGCTGGTGTTCACGGGCGCCATGCGCAACCCCACCCTGGCCGGCCCGGACGGCCCGGCCAACCTGCTCGCCGCCGCCCGGGTCGCCGCCGCGCCGGATGCGCGGGACCTCGGGGTGCTGGTGGCGTTCAACGACGAGGTCCACGCCGCCCGCTTCGTCCGCAAGACCCACAGCACCAGCACGGCCACCTTCGCCTCGCCCAACGCCGGCCCGCTCGGGCACGTCATCGAGGGCGCGGTACGCCTGCTCAACCGCCCGCCCCGGCACGCCCCGCTGCCGCCGGTGGACCCCGACCGGCTGGCCGGCACCCGCGTGGCGCTGCACACCGTCACCCTCGACGACGACCCGGCGCTGCTCGACGCGCTCACCCCGGGCCTGGACGGGCTGGTGGTCGCCGGCTTCGGGGTGGGGCACGTGCCGCCGGATCTCGCCCCGGCGCTGGGTGCGCTGGCCGCGCGGATCCCGGTGGTGCTCGCCTCCCGGACCGGGGCGGGTTCGGTGCTGCGGAACACCTACGGCGCGGTCGGCTCGGAGACCGACCTGCGGAAGCGCGGGCTGGTCTGCGGTGGGCTGCTCGACCCGTACAAGGCCAAGGTGCTGCTGCGGCTGCTGCTGGCCGGGGGCGCGGACCGGGCGGCGATCACCGGGGCGTTCGACCGGCACGGGTGAGCCGGCGCCCGACGCGGGCTCCGTAGACTCGCCCGGTGACCGGAGAGCGACGACCGCTGGCGGGCCGGCCGTTGACCGAGCCGCACCCGTCGCGGCTGTCACCCGACCACCCGGACCGGGCGCGCATCCTGGCCGCACACGCCGCCGCCCTGGCCGCGGGGGAGGCCGGCTACCTGGACCCGGCGACCGGACTGTTCGTGCTCAGCGCCGGCTTCCTGGCCCGCCGCGGCACGTGCTGCGGGCGAGGGTGCCGGCACTGTCCGTATGTGGACGATTGAGGACTTCCGCCCCCGGCGGGCACCCCGTACGGTGTCCGACGGACATCCGGCGGGCGGTACCCGCCGACGACTGCGGAGGTCTCCACGTGCGCGCCCGGACCTGGCTGGCCGCTTCGGCCGTACTACTGACCGCCGGCTGCGCGAAGGAGGCCACGCCGGTCGCGATGCCGGCGGGGGAGCCCCGGGCGGTCGAGGTGTCCGCCGCCTCGTCCGGCGGGGCGTGCCGGCTGCTCGACTTCGCGGTGATCGCCAAACACACCGGTGGCAGGTTCGACGTGGCGGCCGCCCTGGACAAGGGTGAGACCCACACCTGCGTGGTCCGGGCCGAGCAGGCCGTGCTGCCGGAACTGACCCTCACGGTGACCGACACGTCGATCGACACGTCGACCTTCACCCTCGACGTGTTGCCCCGGGGGGCCACGAAGGTCACCAAGCTCGGGAAGATCGCCTACCGGCACACGCTGCCGAAGACCGCGAAGAACGGCCCGGCCGCGGAGGTGGGCTGGCTGGCCGGCGAGGGACGGCTGGCCACGCTGCGCTGGACCAGCCCGCGCGGCACCGCCACCGCCGAGGCGGACAAGGTGGCCGGCAAGCTGGTCAGCCTCGCCAAGGTGATCGACACCCGGCAGCTCTGACCGCCGGGGGTCGGGCCGGGCGGGTCAGCGGGCCGCCACGAACACCCGGGAGGCCACCTCGCGGGGCAGCCGGACCCGGTCGCCGGAGCGGTCGATGGAGACCCCGTCGCGTTCCTGGGCCACGGTGACCGTGGCGCCCGGGTCGACGCCCGCCGCGTGCAGCTGCCGGAGCACGTCGGCGTCGGTCTGCACGCTCTCGCAGATCCGGCGCACCACGACCGGCCCGGAGAGGCCCGGGAAGGCCAGGTTGCGCTCGCCCTCTGCGGTCTCGGTCTCGCGCAGGCCCGGGTCGCCCAGCTCCTCCAGGCCCGGGATCGGGTTGCCGTAGGGGGAGCGGGTCGGGCGGTTGAGCAGGTCGTAGACCCGCTTCTCCACCGCGTCGCTCATCACGTGCTCCCACCGGCAGGCCTCCTCGTGGGCCTCCTCGTAGGGCATCCCGATCACGTTCACGAGCAGCAGCTCGGCCAGCCGGTGCTTGCGCATGACCGAAACCGCCGTGCCGCGGCCCAGCGGGGTGAGCATCAGGTGGCGGTCGCCCTCGACGGTGAGCAGGCCGTCCCGCTCCATGCGGGCGACGGTCTGGCTGACGGTGGGACCGCTCTGCTTGAGCCGCTCCGCGATCCGCGCACGCAGCGGCGGCACCCCCTCCTCTTCCAGCTCGAGGATGGTGCGCAGGTACATCTCGGTCGTGTCGACCAGGTCATGCTTCACGTCAGCGGCCTCCCGGCGTTCGATGCTACCCCGGACCCCCGACGATCATCGGCCGCCGAACCGGGGGGTCGCTGCCCGGATGGTGTTGACTGGACCGCATGTCCGGAACCGAAGACCTGCTCGTCGAGCCCGACCTGCTCGCCGCCGAGCTCGACCGCGCCGACCCGCCCACCCTGCTCGACGTCCGCTGGCGGCTCGCCGGACCGCCCGGCCGGGAGGACTACCTGGCCGGTCACCTGCCCGGCGCCGTCTTCGTGGACCTGGACACCGAGCTCTGCGGCCGGCCGGGCGCCGCCGGCCGGCACCCGCTGCCCGACCCCGCCGCGCTCCAGGCCGCGCTGCGGGCCGCCGGCGTCCGCGCGGGCCACCCTGTGGTGGTGTACGACGGCGGCGACGGCATGTCGGCCGCGCGCGCCTGGTGGACCCTGCGCTGGGCCGGCCACCGGGCGGTCCGGGTGCTGCACGGTGGCTTCCCGGCCTGGGTCGCGGCCGGCGGACCCGTCTCCACCGAGGCGCCGGAGCCCGCGCCCGGGGACGTCGCGGTCACCCCGGGCGAGCTGCCGGTGCTGGACGCGGGGAAGGCCGCCGGGCTGGCTGCCGCCGACACCGGGGTGCTGCTCGACGTGCGGGCCGCCCCGCGCTACCGGGGCGAGACCGAGCCGATCGACCCGGTCGCCGGGCACGTGCCGGGCGCGGTCAACCTCCCCGCCCCGGAGTACGTGACCGAGGGGCGCTTCCCCGCCGCCGAGGCGCTGCGGGAGCGGTTCGCCGCCGCCGGGGTGGCGCCGGGCGCGCCGGTCGGCGCGTACTGCGGCTCGGGGGTGACCGCCGCTCAGGCGGTGCTGGCGCTGCACCTGGCCGGGCGCCCGGACGCGGCCCTGTACGTCGGCTCGTGGAGCAACTGGGTGGCCGATCCCGACCGACCGGTCGCCACCGGGTAGCCACCCGGGCCGCCGGACCGTGCGTGCGGTGGGGCGGTCCCGGCCCACGTGCGACGATGGCCCCATGGCCGACGAGACGGTGGTGGTGTGGGACGAAGCCCTGCTCGGGTACGACATGGGCGATCATCCCCTCGACCCGGTGCGGGTCGAGTTGACCATGGCGCTCGCCCGCGAGCTGGGTGTGCTGGACCGGCCCGGGGTCCGGCTCGTGAAGCCGGAGCCGGCCGACGACGCCTTGCTGACCCGGGTGCACGACCCGCGCTACCTGGAGGCCGTCCGGGCCGCGCCCCGGGACCCGCTCTTCGCCGGGTTCGGCCTCGGCACGTCGGACAACCCCGTCTTCGACGGCATGCACGAGTCGAGCGCGCTGATCGCCGGGGCGAGCGTGGCGGCGGCGGAGGCGGTCTGGCGCGGCGAGGCCCGGCGGGCGGTCAACGTGGCGGGCGGGCTGCACCACGCCATGCCCGCCCGGGCCTCCGGGTTCTGCGTATACAACGACCCGGCCGTGGCCATCGCCCGCCTGCTCGACCTGGGCGCGGAGCGGATCGCGTACGTGGACGTCGACGTGCACCACGGCGACGGGGTGCAGGAGATCTTCTACCGGGACCCGCGGGTGCTCACGGTCAGCCTGCACGAGACCCCGCTCGCGCTGTTCCCCGGCACCGGGTTTCCCGACGAGACCGGCGGCCCGGGCGCGGAGGGCTCGGCCGTCAACGTGCCGCTGCCGCCGGGGGTCGGCGACCCGGGCTGGCAGCGGGCGTTCCACGCGATCGTGCCGTCGGTGCTGCGGGCGTTCCGGCCGCAGGTGCTGGTCAGCCAGTGCGGGGCGGACGGGCACCGGCTCGACCCCCTGGCCGACCTGCACCTGTCCGTCGACGGCCAGCGGGCCACCTACCGGGCGCTGCGCGGGCTCGCCGACGAACTCTGCGACGGCCGCTGGGTGGCCCTCGGCGGCGGCGGGTACGCGCTGGTCGAGGTGGTGCCGCGGGCGTGGACCCACCTGCTCGCGGTGGCCACCGGCGAGCCGCTCGACCCGGCCACGCTCACCCCGCCGGGCTGGCGGGACCTGGCGGCGCGGCGGCGGCCCGGGCACGAGATCCCGCTGCGGATGACCGACGACGTCGACCCGTCGTACCAGCCGTGGCAGCCGAGCGGCGAGCCGACCGCCGTGGACCGCGCCGTCGCGGCGACCCGCAAGGCGGTGTTCCCGCTGCTCGGGCTCGACCCGCACGATCCGCGCGACTGATCCGGCGGTGGGGGAGGACCGACCGGTGACCACCGTCGAGCAACCGGTGGACGTGCTGCTCAGCGACGGCACGACCGTCCAGCTGCGGCAGATCCGCCCGGACGACGCCACGGCGATCGTGGCCATGCACGCGCGCTTCTCCGAGCGCACCCGCTACCTGCGCTACTTCTCGCCGTACCCGCGCATCCCGGAGCGGGACCTCCAGCGGTTCGTCACCGTCGACCACCGCGACCGGGAGGCGTTCGTGGTGCTGGCCGGCGACCGGATCGTCGCCGTCGGCCGGTACGAGCGGCTCGGCCCCGGCTCCCCGGAGGCCGAGGTGGCCTTCGTGGTGGAGGACGCGTACCAGGGGCGGGGCATCGGGTCGGTGCTGCTGGAGCACCTGGCCGACGCGGCCCGGCGCTACGGCATCGTGCACTTCGTCGCCGAGGTGCTCCCGGCCAACGGGGCGATGCTGCGCGTCTTCTCCGACTTCGGCTACCAGGTCCAGCGCCAGTACGCCGACGGCGTGGTGCACCTGAACTTCCCGATCGCCCCCACCGAGGCGACCCTGGAGGTGCAGCGCGGCCGGGAGCACCGCACCGAGGCCCGCTCGATCGCCCGGCTGCTCGCCCCGCGCGGCATCGCCGTCTACGGCGCCAGCACCACCGGCCAGGGCGTCGGCGCGGCCCTGCTCGGGCACCTGCGCGACGGCGGGTTCACCGGCGCGATCGTCCCGGTGCACCCGACCGCGGCGACCGTGGCGGGGCTGCCCGCGTACCCGTCGGCGGCCGACGCCGGCGCGGCCGTCGACCTGGCCGTGGTGGCCGTCGCCCCGGAGGCGGTGACCGAGGTGGTCGCCGACGCCGCGAAGGCCGGCGCGCACGGGCTGGTGGTGATCTCCGCCGGGTTCGCCGAGTCCGGCCCGGCCGGGGCGGCCGCCCAGCGCGCCCTGGTCCGCGCCGCCCACCTGGCCGGCATGCGGGTGGTCGGCCCGAACTGCCTGGGCGTGGCCAACACCGACCCCGGCGTACGCCTCAACGCCACCCTCGCCCCGGTGCTGCCCGCCCCCGGCCGGGTGGGCGTCTTCAGCCAGTCCGGCGCGTTCGGTGTGGCCCTGCTGGCCGAGGCGTCCCGGCGCGGGCTCGGCCTGTCCAGCTTCGTCTCGGCCGGCAACCGCGCCGACGTCTCCGGCAACGACCTGCTCCAGTACTGGCAGGACGACCCCGGCACCGACGTCATCACGCTCTACCTGGAGACGTTCGGCAACCCGCGCAAGTTCGCCCGGCTGGCCCGGCGGATCGGCCGGAGCAAGCCGGTGGTGGCGCTCGCCTCGCTGGCCCGCCCGCCGGGTGTCGGCGACGCGCCGGCCCTGGACGCCGCCGCGGTCAGCGCGCTGTTCGCCCAGTCCGGGGTGATCCGGGTGGACACCGTCGCGGAACTGCTCGACGTCGGCGTGCTCCTGGCCCACCAGCCGCTGCCGGCCGGCCGCCGGGTCGCCGTGGTCGGCAACTCCTCGGCGCTGACCGGGCTGGCCGCCACCGCCTGCGCCGCCCAGGGCCTCACGGTGGCCGACGGCTACCCGCACGACGTCGGTCCCCGGGCCGCCGCCGCCGCGTACGCCGCCGCGCTCGCCGCCTCCGCCGCCGACGAGCGGGTGGACGCCGTGGTGGCGGTCTTCGCCCCGCCGCTGCCCGGCCAGCTCACCGACCCGGAGGCCGACTTCACGGCCGCCCTGCCCGACGCGCGCACCACCGGCAAGCCCGTGGTGGCCACCTTCCTCGCCGGCCGGGTGCCCGCCGGGGTGCCCGCGTACCCGAGCGTGGAGGAGGCCGTCCGGGCCCTGGCCCGGGTCACCACGTACGCCGACTGGCTGCGCCGGCCGCCCGGCGTGCTGCCCGAGCTGGAGCGGGTGGACCAGGTGGCCGGGCAGGCCGCGCTGCGGTCCGACGGCACCGACCCGGCGGGGCTGCTGCGGTCGTACGGGATCGACGTGGTGGAGTCGGCGCCGGCCTACTCGGCCGACGAGGCGGTGGCGGCGGGCGAGCGGCTCGGCTGGCCCGTCGCGCTCAAGGCGGCCGCCCCCGGGCTGCGGCACCGGCTCGACCTGGGCGCGGTCCGGCTCGACCTGGCCGACGCCGCCGCGCTGCGCCGCGCGTACGCCGAGATGGCCCCGGTCTTCGGCGCGGACGTGCTGGTCCAGCCGATGGTCCCGCCCGGCGTGGCCTGCGTCGTGGAGCTGGTGGAGGATCCGGCGTTCGGGCCGGTGGTCGGCTTCGGCCTGGGTGGTGTGGCCACCGAACTGCTCGGCGACCGGGCGTGGCGGGCGGTGCCGCTGACCGACCGGGACGCCGCCGAGCTGGTCGACGAGCCCCGCGCCGCGCCGCTGCTGCGCGGCCACCGGGGCGCCGCGCCGGTGGACCGGGCCGCCCTGGTCGACCTGCTGCTGCGGGTCGGGCGGCTCGCCGACGAGCAGCCCCGGGTCCGGTCGCTCACCCTCAACCCGGTGCTGGCCCGGCCGGACGGCATCTCGGTGCTGCACGCCACAGTCCGCACCGGCGCCGAGGCGCCGCGCCCCGACACCGGCCCGCGCCGGCTGTGAGGCTCCCGGAGGCCGCCGCTTCACGCGCGACAGGCCCCGGCGCACCGCCGGGGCCTGTCGGATCGGTCCGGATCAGCAGGCGTACGCCTCCAGCCGGTTGGCCCGCTCCGGGGCGCGCAGCTTGAGCAGCGTCACCTTCTCGATCTGCCGGATCCGCTCCCGGGACAGCCCGAACTCGCGACCCACCTCGTCGAGGGTGCGCTGGCGGCCGTCGTCCAGGCCGAACCGCAGCCGGATCACCGCCTGCTCCCGCTGGGAGAGGGTGGCCAGCACGATGCGGACCTCGTTGCGCAGCTCGCCGTCACCGGCGGCCTCGCCCGGCTCCCCGTTCGGGTCCACGGCGGCGACGAAGTCGCCCAGCGCGCTCTCGCCGTCCTCGCCGACGGTCTGGTCCAGGCTCACCGGCTCCCGGTCGTACGAGATCAGCTCGATCACCTGGAACTCCGGGATCTCCAGCGCGGTGGCCACCTCGGCCACGGTGGGCTCGCGGCCCAGCGTCACCGACAGCTCGCGGCGGACCCGGACCATCCGGTTGACCTGCTCGACCATGTGCACCGGGATGCGGATGGTGCGGGCCTGGTCGGCCATGGCGCGGGTGATGGCCTGGCGGATCCACCAGGTGGCGTAGGTGGAGAACTTGTAGCCCTTGGTGTAGTCGAACTTCTCGACCGCGCGGATCAGGCCGAGGTTGCCCTCCTGGATGAGGTCGAGGAAGGCCATGCCGCGACCGGTGTAGCGCTTCGCGATGCTCACCACGAGCCGCAGGTTCGCCTCCAGCAGGTGGTCCTTGGCGGCGCGGCCCTCGGCCGCGACCAGCTCCAGGTCGGCGCGCAGCTCGGCGGAGACCGGCGTGCAGGTGGAGAGCTTCTCCTCGGCGAAGAGGCCGGCCTCGATCCGCTTGCTCAGCTCGACCTCCTGCGCCGCGGTGAGCAGCTTGGTGCGGCCGATGCCGTTCAGGTACGCCCGGACCAGGTCCGTGGAGACGCCGCGCTCGTCGGTGGCGTCCAGGTCGGTCAGGGTGACGTCCATGTCCTGGTGCTCGATCATCTGCTGGGCCATCTCGAATTCTCCCCGTGTCCGTCGTGCCGTACCGGTCCCGTCCCGTCCGCTGACGCGGTGGTGCCGGTGAGAAACAGCTTGGCGGGCGGCGCGTGAAACGGGAGTGAGGCGATCGGGGACCCGACAGCAATCCGGGCGGAACGCCGGCTGTGCCTTGCCGGGCCCGGTTACCGTGCCAGCGGCCGGCCAAGCGGGGCCCGGTGACGCACAGGCGATCGGAGGACGTGGTGGTCTTCAAGCGGCTCATGCAGGCGATGGGTGTGGGTGGACCGTCGGTGGAGACGGTGCTGGCCAACCCGAACTGCCGCCCCGGCGGGCAGTTGGAGGGCCGGATCCAGGTGGTCGGCGGGGACCACCCGGTGGATGTGAGCTACGTCGCGCTCGGCCTGGTCACCCGGGTCGAGGTGGAGAGCGGCGACTCGGAGTACGACACCACGCAGGAGTTCGGCCGCGCCCAGGTGACCGGCGCGTTCCGGCTGGACCCGGGGCAGCGGTACGACGTGCCGTTCCGCTTCCAGGTGCCCTGGGAGACCCCGCTCACCGACCTGTACGGCCAGCACCTGCACGGGATGACCATGGGGCTGCGTACCGAGCTGGAGGTGGCCCGGGCGGTCGACAAGGGCGACCTGGACGCGGTGGCGGTGCACCCGCTGCCCGCCCAGGAACGGCTGCTGGAGGCGTTGCTGCGGCTGGGCTTCCGGTTCGCCCGGGCCGACGTCGAGCGCGGCCACATCTACGGCCTGCGGCAGAGCCTGCCGTTCTACCAGGAGATCGAGTTCCACCCGGCGCCCCAGTACGCGCGGGCCATGAACCAGCTCGAACTGACCTTCGTCACCGACCCGCACCAGATGCACGTGGTGCTGGAGCTGGACAAGCGCGGCGGCCTGTTCACGGAGGGGCACGACGCGTTCGGCCGCTTCACGGTCGACCACGCGACGGCCGACCGCACCGACTGGGCCGCCCAGCTCGACGGCTGGCTGCGCCAGTCGCTGTCCCGCCGCGGTCTCTTCTTCTGACCGCCGGCTCAGAGGTCCAGGAGGAGGGTTCGGGGACCGACGTTGACGCTCTCCACGAGCATGTGGGTGCGGAAGCGGCCGGTCTCCACCTTGGCGCCCCGGGCACGGAGAGCCTCCACCACCGCTGCCACCAGCGGTTCGGCCACCTCGGCCGGGGCGGCGGCGGTCCAGCTCGGGCGCCGGCCCTTGCGGGCGTCGCCGTAGAGGGTGAACTGGCTGACCACCAGGACCGGTGCGCCGGTGTCGGCGGCGCTGCGCTCGTCGTCCAGGATGCGCAGTTCGTGGATCTTGCGGGCCATGGTGGCCGCCACCTCCGGGGTGTCGGTGTGGGTCACGCCGAGCAGCACCAGCAGCCCGTCGTCGATCGCACCGACCACCTCGCCGTCGACCGTCACGGTCGCCCGGCCCACCGTCTGCACCACCGCGCGCATCAGTCCGCCACCGGTTCGACGAGGCCCCGCTCGACGAGGTGCGCCACGATGGGCCCCGCCGCCTCGGCCAGCTCGTCCGGCGCGACGTCGTGCGCGGCGGCGAGCAGGGCGAGCTGGTCGCGCAGCGGCAGCCGGCCGTCCGCGCCGCCGACTAGGGCGAGCACCAGCGGGTCGATCTCCTCGGACCAGCGCAGCCCGTGCGGCATGGCGAGGACCTGCCGGTCCACGGCCCAGCCGTCCTCGCCCATCGTGGCCTCCTGGCGCAGCTGGAGCCCGTCGGCGGCCCGGTAGCGGGCGGCGAGCAGCCCGTCGGTGTCCCGGGCGCGCAGCCAGTCCTGCCGGTCGAACCACTCGCCGACCCGGTCGCCCAGCGGCGGCTCGACCCGCTGGCGCAGGTCCTCCACCCGGACGACCGGCTCGTCGTGGCCGGCCCGGCGCAGCGAGACGATGCCGAACCCGATGGCCTCCACCTTGTGCGCGTCGAACCAGTCCAGCCAGGCCGCCATGCGCTGCGGGTCGGCCGTCTCGCCGACGTCGGTGAGCCAGAGGTTGACGTACGCCATGGGGTCGGCCACCTCGCGCTGGATGACCCAGGCGTCCAGCCCGGTGCCGGCGAACCAGCCGGTCACCCGCTCGGCCCAGTCCTCGCCGGTGACGTGCACCCAGTTGGCCAGGTACTGCATCGTCCCGCCCTCGGTGAGCAGGTGCGGGGCGGCGGCGGCCAGTTCGGCGCCGATCGCGTCGCCGACCCGGCCGGAGTCCCGGTAGACGTGCGTGGTGGTGCCGGGACCGACCACGAACGGCGGGTTGCTGACCACGAGGTCGAACCGGCGGCCGGCCACCGGGGCGACCAGGTCGCCGCGGAGCAGCTCCCAGTCCTGCCCGTTGAGGGCGGCGGTGGTGGCGGCGAAGCGCAGCGCCCGCTCGGAGACGTCGGTGGCGGTGACCCGGCGGGCGTGGGTGGACAGGTGCAGGGCCTGGACGCCCGAGCCGGTGCCCAGGTCGAGCGCGGTCTCCACCGGCCGGCGCACGGTCGCGCCGATCAGCGTCTGGGTGGCGCCGCCGATGCCCAGCACGTGCTCGGCGTGCAGCGGGCGGCCGGGCCGGGCGCTGGCCGGCACGTCGGCGAGCACGAACCAGTCGTCCCCGTACGGCTCCAGGTCGACCCCGGCGCGCAGCCCGTCACCGTGCCGCTCGACCAGGCCCCCGGCGAGGGCCTCCTCGACGGTCAGCGGGGCGAGCGCGGCGGCCACCGCCGGCTCGGGCTCGGTCTGGTCGCAGATGTAGACCCGGATCAGCGTGGCGAGCGGATCGCGGTCCTCGGTGGCGCGCAGCGCGGCGCGGAAGTCGTTGAGGGCCACCGCGCCGGTGGCCTGCGGTCCGAGCCGGCCGGCGATCCCGTTGGCGGTGAAGCCGGCCCGCGTCAGGGCGGTGCGCAGCGCGTCGACCCCGGCGGGGGAGAGCAGCATGTCGTGACGGTCCACGTCGTCATCCTGCCTCCCCGTGGCGCTCGCCCGGCCGGCACCCGGCAGATCCATACCACCAGCTGAGGGTATCGGCCGTTATCTCTTTCACGTTCTTCGATGTGTGGCTAGCATCTGCCCCAACATCCGCCGATGGGCGTCCCCGGTGACCGAGAGCCCGGGCGCGCCCGGTAGGGAGCCAGACGATGTCCGACGTGTCCGTTCCCCGGCGGCGCGCGCTGCGCGCGCTCGCCGTCACGGCCGCCGCCGCGGCCCTCGCCGCCGCCGCCTCCACCCCCGCCCTCGCCGCACCGACCGGCGACGTCCGCTACGCCTCCGCCCCCGACGCCATCAGCGGCAGCTACCTCGTGGTGCTGAAGAGCGACGCCGTCGGCGCCGCGAACAGCCTCGCCGCCCGGACCGCGGTGCCGGACCGGGCCGCCGGCCTGGCCAAGCGCTACGGCGGCAGCGTCGGCACGGTGTGGAGCGCCGCCCTCACCGGCTACAGCGCGAAGCTGAGCCCCGCCCAGGCCCGCCGGCTGGCCGCCGACCCGGCCGTCGCGTACGTCGAGCAGGACCGGGTGGTCACCAGCCAGGCCACACAGACCAACCCGCCGTCCTGGGGCCTGGACCGGATCGACCAGCGCAACCTGCCGCTGAACGCCAGCTACACCTACCCGAACACGGCCTCGAACGTGCGGGCGTACATCATCGACACCGGCATCCGGACCACCCACACCGACTTCGGTGGCCGGGCCACCTGGGGCACCAACACCGTCGACACCAACAACACCGACTGCAACGGCCACGGCACCCACGTGGCCGGCACCGTCGGCGGCGCCACCTACGGCGTGGCCAAGGGCGTCCGCCTGGTCGCCGTGAAGGTGCTCAACTGCAGCGGCAGCGGCAGCACCACCGGCGTGGTGAGCGGCATCAACTGGGTCACCTCGAACGCCGTGAAGCCGGCCGTGGCCAACATGAGCCTCGGCGGCGGCGCCAGCAGCTCGATCGACAACGCGGTGACCAACTCGGTCAACTCCGGCGTCACGTACGCGGTCGCGGCCGGCAACTCCAGCGCCAACGCCTGCAACTACTCGCCGGCCCGGGCCGCCGCCGCGATCACCGTCGGCTCCACCACGAGCACCGACGCGCGCTCGTCCTTCTCCAACTACGGCTCCTGCGTGGACATCTTCGCCCCCGGGTCGAGCATCGTCTCGGCGTACCGGACCAGCGACACCGCCAGCAGCACGCTGAGCGGCACCTCGATGGCCTCGCCGCACGTGGCCGGCGCGGCGGCGCTGGTGCTCGGCGCCAACCCGTCGTACACCCCGGCGCAGGTGACCAGCTACCTGACCACCAACGCCACCACCGGCAAGGTGACCAACCCCGGCTCCGGCTCGCCGAACCGGCTGCTCTTCGTCGTCAACTGACGATCCGCGGCCACGCGGCCCGGTGGACCCCCACCCCTGTCCACCGGGCCGTGCCGCGCCCGCAGCGGGGAGTCGGCGTGGCCGGCGGCGGCGAAGGGGGCAGGATGACGGGCATGACGCTCTCGCTGCCCATCGATCCCCAGGCCAACGAGCTGCTGGCGCGCAGCCCGCTGGCGCTGCTCCTCGGCATGGTGCTGGACCAGCAGGTGCCGATGGAGAAGGCGTTCTCCTCCCCGTACGTGCTGGCCCAGCGGCTCGGCCACGAGCCGGACGCCAGGGAACTGGCCGAATACTCCCCGGAGGCCCTGGTCGAGCTGTTCGCCACGCCGCCGGCCCTGCACCGGTTCCCGAAGGCCATGGCCGCCCGGGTGCAGGAGGTCTGCCGGGCCCTGGTCGAGCGCTACGACGGCGACCCGGCCCGGCTCTGGTCCGAGGCGGACGACGGCCCGGACCTGCTGCGCCGGGTCGGCGAGCTGCCCGGCTTCGGCCGGCAGAAGGCGCAGATCTTCGTGGCCCTGCTCGGCAAGCGGTTCGGCATCGCCCCGGACGGCTGGCGCGAGGCGGCCGGCGGCTACGGCGACGCGGACGCGTACCGGTCGGTGGCCGACGTGACGGATCCCGAGTCGCTGCGCCGGGTCCGCGAGTACAAGCAGCGGATGAAGGCGGAGGCGAAGGCCGCCAAGGGCTGACGCAACCCGCGCCCACCCTGGCTCGTTGTCGTCACGGCGGCGACGACGGGCGGGTGATGACGGACGAGCGGGGGGCGGAACTCCTGCGTGGCGGCGGGGGCAGCCACCGCGCGACCTTCCTGGAGCTCTTCCTCGACGTCGTCTTCGTCTTCGCCTTCACCCGGGTCTCGCAGCGCCTGGTCACCGACGTGGCGGCGGGCGGCGCGCGCCTCGCGCTGGAACTGGCACAGACGCTTTTCCTGCTGCTCGCGCTATGGATGGTCTGGTCGCTGACCGCCTGGGCCACCAGCCACTACGACCCCGAGCAACCGCCCATCCAGGCGGTGATGATCGGGTCGATGTTCGGCAGCCTGGTGATGGCGGTCTCGGTGCCGGACGCGTACGGCGCGCACGGGTTGAGCTTCGCCGCCGGGTACGTCTCCATCCAGCTGGGCCGCTCGATCTACCTGACGGTGGCGCTGCGCCGGCACTTCCAGCGGCACCTGTCCAGCCGGATCGTGGCCTGGTCGGCCGTCTCGGCCGTGCCCTGGCTCGTCGGTGGCCTGCTCGGGGAGGACCTGCGGCTGCTCTGCTGGGGGGTGGCCCTGCTGATCGACTACGTGGGGGTGGTCATCGGCTGGCCGGTGCCCCGGCTGGGCCGGGCGTCGGCCACGGCGTGGACGGTGACCGGCGAGCACCTGGCCGAGCGGTACCAGCAGTTCACCATCATCGCCCTCGGCGAGATGATCTTCGTGGCCGGCGTCGGGTTCAGCGGCAGCCAGTTCACCGTGCTGCGCTGGATCGCCCTCGTGGACGCCTTCGCCACCACCGTGCTGCTCTGGCGGATCTACTTCCACCGGGCCGGCTCCGTGCTGGTCGAGGCGGTGGCCGAGGCCCGGCAGCCGGCCCGGCTCGGCCAGTCGGCCACCTGGACCCACCTGACGATGATCGCCGGCATCGTCACCGCGGCGGTCGGCTACGAGGTGGCCATCGCCGAGCCCTCGGGCCACGCCGACGTGGTCCGGGTGGCGGCCATCGTCGGGGGCCCGGCGCTCTTCGTGGTCGGCCGGGCCCGCTTCGAGTACGAGGTGTTCGGCCGGATCTCCTGGTCCCGCGTGATCGGCCTGCTGCTCCTGGTGCTCGGCGTGCCGCTGCTGGGCCGGCTGCCCCTGCTCGGCATCGCGGCCGGCGTCACGGCGGTGCTGACCGGGATGGCCGTCGCCGACGCGCTGCGGGCGCGGGGCCGCCCGCCGGAACACCCGGCCTCGCCCATGTGAGCCGGTGGCCGGGACACGCAACCCGTGCGGCGGCCCGGTCGTTGGGAGCCAGGACGGCGGACGGGGGTGACACGGTGGACGAACGCGGCGCGGCGCTGCTGCGCCCGCCGGGAAGCGCCGCGCGTGCCACCTTCCTGGAACTCTTCTTCGACCTGGTCTTCGTCTTCGCGCTGACCCGGGTCTCCCAGCGGCTGATCAACAACCTCCCCGCCACCGGGTGGACGCTGGCCGCCGCGATCGGCCGTACCGTGCTGCTCTTTCTGGTGCTGTGGCTGGTCTGGACGATCACCGTCTGGGTCACCAGCCGGTACGAGCCGGAGCAGACGGTCATCCAGGCCGTGGTGGTGGGCACGATGTTCGCCAGTCTGGTGATGGGGGTGGCATTGCCGCGGGCGCTGGAGGAGCGGGCGCTGCCGTTCGCCCTCGCCTACGTGGCGGTGATGTTCGGCCGGCCCCTGGTCATCGCCGCCGCGCTGCACGGCCATCCGCGGCGGCTGGTCCCGCTCCGGCTGGCCGCCTGGGCGGGGGCCACCGCGCCGCTCTGGCTGGTCGGCGCGCTGGGCCCGGACGACCTGCGCCTGCCGCTCTGGGCCTTCGCGCTGACCGTGGACTACGCCGCCCTGTTCACCGGCTGGCCGCTGCCCCGGCTCGGCTCCTCGCCGATCCTCGGCTGGCGGATCGCCGGCGAGCACCTGGCCGAGCGCTACCAGCAGATCTTCCTCATCGCGCTCGGCGAGTCGATCCTGGTCATCGGGGTGACGTACAGCGGCGAGAAGTTCTCCGGCGAGGGCGCCGGCGCCTTCGTGGTCGCCTTCGTCACCACCGCGCTGCTCTGGCGGATCTACTTCCACCGGGCCGGGCGCCTGCTCGGCGAGGCGCTGCGGCTTGCGCGCGCGCCGGGCCGGCTCGGTACCTCGGCCACGGTCACCCACCTGGTCATCGTGCTCGGCGTGCTCACCGCGGCGGTCGGCTACGAGGTGGCCATCGCCGAGCCGTTCCACCGGTCCGACGCGAGCCTGCTGCTGTTCGTGGTGGGTGGACCGCTGCTCTTCCTGGCCGGCCGGGTCCGCTTCGAGTACGAGATCTTCGGCCGGATCTCGCTGCCCCGGGTGCTCGGCGGCGTCGTGCTGCTCCTGCTCCTCCCGCTGCTGGCGCACATGCCCGCCGTGCGGTCCCTGTCCCTGGTGGCCGCCGTGCTGGCCGTGGTGGCGCTGGCGGACGCGCGGCGCAGCCGGGGGCGCCCGCCGGAGATGTCGGCCTCCCCGATCGGGCGCACCGGGCCGGAGGGCGGCGGCTCGGAGACGTGAGGGCTCAGGCGGCGGTGGGGCGGGACAGCGCGGCCAGGGCCCGGCGCACGTCGGCCAGGGAGACCGTGGCCGAGTCGTCGAGATCGGCCAGGCCGGCCTCGATCCACTGGCGCATGAGCGTGGTCACCCCGATGCCGCGCGTCTCGGCGGCCGCCCGGACCCGCTCGTACGTCTCCAGCGGCAGGCGCACCGAGCGGCTGACCATCGGCACGTCCGTGTCGGGGGTGGGCAGTTCGGCGGGCTGGGTCTCGTCGATCAGGTCGGCGAGCGCGTCGCCGCCGTCGTGGAACCGCTTGGTCGCCTCGTTACGGTGCATCGTGACCGCCTCCTCGTCGGCGTGACCTCCGCACCGCGTCGTCGTAGCGCTTGGCCTCGACGTCGCTCAGTTCGCGGGCGGAGAGGATGTCCCAGTCGTTGTCGGTGCCGTCGGCCTCGGCCAGCAGCACCGCGAGGCGTCGCCCGCGGTGGTCGGTCGCGTAGACCACCATGACGTCGTCCCCGAGGTGCCGGATGACCCGCCGCGTGCTGTGCAGGGCTTCCCAGACTTCCCCGGGCGTGACGTCGTAGACCCGCAGGTTGGCCAACGCCTCGTCGGTGAAGCTGAACCGGTTGCCCACGGGCGGAGCGTACCACGCGCGTAACACGGAGCGCCTTGTCACGATTTTCGCCGATCAACCGTCGGGGGTGACAGGATGAGTCGTAATCCCCTCGAGGAGGTCCGTGGTGAAGCGTCAGGCGTATCAGCCGATCCTGATCACCGACGCCTCGCGCAGCCAGGACGACCAGCTCACCAGCCGGCAGAAGCGCTACGTGCTGATGATGGGAATCCGGGTCGCGTGCCTGGTGATCGGTGCGGTCCTGGTCGGCGTCAAGGCGCCGCTGCTCTGGGTGTGGCTGCCGCTCTGCGGCCTCGGGATGGCGCTCATCCCGTGGCTGGCCGTGCTGCTGGCCAACGACCGCCCGCCCAAGGAGGAGCACCGCCTGGCCGGGAAGTTCCAGCCCCGGAACCGCGACGAGACCCCGCCCATGGCGCTGCCCGCCGAGGAACGCCCGCACAAAATCATCGACGCCGAGCCCTGACCGGCCCGGGCGGTGGCCCGGACCGGTCCGGCCGTCAGGGCTGGGGGCGGGCGCCCACGGTGGTCACCGCGAGGGCGCCCAGGTCGCCGGCGCGGGACAGGGCCGTGCGGGGGTCGGCGCCGGCCAGCCAGGCGGTGAGCAGGCCGGCGGCGAAGGCGTCGCCCGCCCCGGTCACGTCCACCACGGCCACGCCGGGCGCCGGGGCCGTCTCGACCAGCCCGGTCCGGTCCACCCAGACCGCGCCGGCCGCGCCCCGCTTCACGACCACCCGCCGGGCCACCGAGGTCAGCGCCCGGGCCTGCGCCGCGGGGTCCAGCCCGCCGGCCAGCACCGTCGCCTCGTCCGTGTTGACCAGCAGCAGGTCGACGTCGCGTACCCAGGTCAGGAAGGCCGCGCCGACCCGCCGCAGCGGGGCCGCGGAGGCCGCGTCGACGCTGGTGGTGAGCCCGCGCTCGCGGGCGGCGGCCAGCGCCCGCAGGCCCGCGCCGCGCGACCCCACGTCCAGCAGGGTGTACGCGGACAGGTGCAGGTGCCCGGCGTCGGGCGCCGCCGCGACGGCCCGGTCCACGTGCCCGATGGTCAGCCGCAGGTTCGCCCCGCGCTGGCTGACCATGGTGCGCTCCCCGTCGTGGGTGAGCACGATGACGGTGCCGGTCGGGTAGCCCTCGTGGCGCTCCACCGTGCAGGTCACCCCGACCCGCTCCAGTTCGGCGACCCGCTCGCGGCCCGTCTCGTCGTCGCCGACCGCGGCGACCAGCGTGACGGCCGCCCCCTGGCCGGCGAGCCAGGCCGCGGTGTTGGCCGCCTGGCCGCCGCCGCTGAACCGGATCCCGGCCGCGGTGTCCGAGCCGGTGGCGAGGGGACCCGACAGCACCGCGAGCACGTCGGTGATGACGTCGCCGACGACGACGATGCGGGGCGGGCGGCTCATGCCGAGGTGGCGGTGCGGCGGGCCGCCTCGGCGACCGCGATCCGCGCCGCCAGGTCGGCGTTGCGCAGGATGATGCGGACGTTCACGGCCAGGCTCGCGCCCTCGGTGGCGGAGTGGAAGTGGGCCAGCAGGAACGGGGTCACCGCCTTGCCGGTCACCCCGTCGCGGGCCAGCATCTCCAGGCCGGCGGCCAGGGTGCGGTCGTGCAGTGCCGGGTCGAGCTGCTCGTCCACCGGCAGCGGGTTCGCCACGATCAGCCCGCCCTGGTGCACGCCCTGCTGCCGGCGGGCGGCCAGCACGTCCGCCGCCTGCTCCGGCGACTCCACCGACCAGTCCAGGTCGAAGCCGGCGTCGGTCAGGTAGAAGCCGGGGAAGCGGCGGGTGCGGTAGCCCACCACGCTGACCCCGAGCGTCTCCAGGCGTTCCAGGGTGGCGCCCACGTCGAGGATCGACTTCACGCCGGCGCAGACCACCGCGATCGGGGTCCGGGCCAGGGTGACCAGGTCGGCCGACTCGTCGAAGGTCTGTGCCGCCTCCCGGTGCACCCCGCCGAGCCCGCCGGTGGCGAAGACGCCGATCCCGGCCGCCGCGGCCACCGCGCTGGTCGCCGCCACCGTGGTGGCGCCGTCCGCGCCGGTCGCCGCCGCCACGGCGAGGTCGCGTACGGAGAGCTTGCTCACCCCGTCGACCGTGGCGAGCCGGGTGAGCTGGGCGTCGTCCAGCCCCACGATCAGCTCACCGGCGACCATGCCGATGGTGGCCGGTACCGCCCCGGCGTCCCGGACCGCCTGCTCGATCTGTCGCGCGACGTGAAGATTGTCCGGTCGGGGCAGACCGTGCGAGACGATGGTGCTCTCCAGGGCGACGACCGGACGCCCGTCGCGCAGGGCGTCGGCCACCTCGGTGCCGAGACTGATGTGAAAGTTGGTCACTTCGGCTACGGTACGGGCCGCCTCCGGCGCGGCCCCAGGTGGACCGGGCCGGATCGACCTGCAAAACTGGACCGTTGGAGGTGTAGTCGTGAGTACAGAGGTTCTCGAGCGTCCCGAGCTGAAGGACGCCGACACCGGCCCGGAGATGTTCCACTACGTCCGCAAGGAGAAGATCGCGGAGAGCGCCGTCATGGGCACCTTCGTCGTGGCGCTCTGCGGCGAGACCTTTCCGGTGACCAAGGCGGCTAAGCCGGGTTCCCCGGTCTGCCCCAAGTGCAAGGAGATCTACGACTCGTACGCCGAGTGATCCCGGGCGGCCGTCCGGGCCGCCCGCGTAACCTGCGGCGGTGACCACCTCCACCGCCCTGCTCCTCGCCGACCTCACCGGCGTGGCGGTCTTCGCGGCCTCCGGCGCCTCCGCGGCGGTGGCCAAACGGCTCGACCTGTTCGGCGTGGTCTTCGTCGGCGTCGTCGCCGCCCTCGGCGGCGGGATCTTCCGCGACCTGGTCATCGACGAGGTGCCGCCGCTCGCCTTCGCCGACTGGCGGTACGCGGTCACCGCGGCCGTCACGGCCGCCGCCGTCTTCTGGCTGCATCCCCAGTTCGCCCGGCTGCGCACCACCGTGCTGGTGCTCGACGCGGCCGGTCTCGGCCTGTTCACCGTCACCGGCACGCTCAAGGCGCTCGACGCCCACGTGCCGGCCGTCGGCGCCTGCATGATCGGCATGCTCACGGCGATCGGCGGCGGGCTCGGCCGCGACCTGCTCACCGGCGAGATCCCGGTGGTGCTGCGCCGGGAGATCTACGCCCTGGCCGCGCTGGCCGGGTCGATCGCCGTGGCGCTGCTGTCGGCGTACGGGGCGGCGACCGCGGTGCCGCTGACCGCCGCGGCCGTCCTCGTCTTCGGGCTGCGCCTCGTGGCGCTGCGGCGCCGCTGGTCCGCCCCGGTGCCGTCGCTGCGGCCGCCGCGCACCGGCGCGCGGGGACCGCAGCTCTGAGCCGCCGCGCGGCGGGGTGGGCGGATGTGACCAGCGTGGCGTCGAGTGGGGCGGAAGGCCCCCGCTGGTTATGCTGAGTCGGCCTTCGCGGCACCGGATGCGCGAGGGCGTTTTCATGGGCGGCGGCACCCGTGGCCCTCGGCCGGGGTCCGCCGTCGTGCGGTCGGAGAGGAGCTACGCGTGGCACCGCGGTTGCCGGCGCTCGACACGTTCCCACCCCTGCGTGCCTGGCAACGCAAGGCGATGGTGGAGTACCTGCGCCGCCGCACCGAGGACTTCACGGCGGTCGCCACGCCCGGCGCCGGCAAGACCACCTTCGCCCTGCGGATCGCCGCCGAGCTGCTGAACGACGGCACCGTCGAGGCGGTCACCGTGGTCGCCCCGACCGAGCACCTGAAGACCCAGTGGGCCGAGTCGGCGGCCCGGGTCGGCATCCAGCTCGACGCCGCCTTCCGCAACGCCGACCTGCACTCCGCGGCCGACTTCCACGGCGCCGTCGTCACGTACGCCCAGGTCGGCATGGCGCCTCAGGTGCACCGGCGGCGCACCATGACCCGGCGCACCCTGGTCATCCTCGACGAGATCCATCACGCCGGCGACTCCCGCACCTGGGGCGACGGCGTCAAGGCGGCCTTCGAACCCGCGGTACGCCGGCTGATGCTCACCGGCACGCCGTTCCGCTCCGACGACAACCCGATCCCGTTCGTCAGCTACGAGCGGGGCGCGGACGGGCTGCTCCGCTCCCGCGCCGACTCGGTCTACGGCTACTCCGACGCGCTGCGCGAGAGCGTGGTCCGGCCGGTGCTGTTCCTGGCGTACTCGGGGGAGACCCGGTGGCGCACCAACGCGGGTGAGGAGCTGGCCGCCCGGCTCGGCGAGCCCATGACGCAGGACCTCATCGCGCAGGCCTGGCGTACCGCGCTGGACCCGGCCGGCGACTGGATGCCGCAGGTGCTGCGGGCCGCCGACGCCCGGCTGACCGTGTTGCGCACCAACGGCATGCCCGACGCCGGCGGTCTGGTGATCGCCAGCGACCAGCAGGTGGCCCGCTCGTACGCCAAGCTCCTCGAGCAGGTGACCGGTGAGAAGGCCGCCGTGGTGCTCTCCGACGACCAGGGCGCCTCCGCGCGGATCGCGACGTTCGCGGCCTCCGAACAGCGCTGGCTGGTCGCGGTGCGGATGGTGTCCGAGGGCGTCGACATCCCCCGGCTGGCCGTCGGCGTCTATGCCACCAGCGCCAGCACCCCGCTCTACTTCGCGCAGGCGATCGGCCGGTTCGTCCGGGCCCGCCGGCCCGGTGAGACCGCCTCGGTCTTCCTGCCCAGCGTGCCGCACCTGCTGGGCCTCGCCAGCGAGATGGAGGCCGAGCGGGACCACGTACTCGGCAAGCCGAAGGACTCCGACGGCTTCGACGACGACCTCTTGGAGCGTGCCCAGCGCGACGACCAGGCCAGCGGCGAGCTGGAGAAACGCTTCGCCGCGCTGTCCGCGACCGCCGAGCTGGATCAGGTGATCTTCGACGGCGCCTCGTTCGGCACCGCCGCCCAGGCGGGCACCCCGGAGGAGGAGGAATACCTCGGCCTGCCCGGGCTGCTCACCGCCGACCAGGTCTCGATGCTGCTCACCAAGCGGCAGGCCGAGCAGCTCGCCGCGCAGCGGCGCAGGGCCGCCCAGCGGACCGCTGAGACGGCCCCTGCGGCGCCGTCGGCGGCCCCGCCACCCATGAGCGCCGCCCAGCGCCGGGTGGCCCTCCGGCGGCAGCTGAACGCTCTCGTGGCCGCCCGCCACCACCGCACCGGCCAGCCCCACGGGAAGATCCACGCCGAGCTCCGCCGCCTCTGCGGCGGCCCCCCGAGCGCCCAGGCGACGATCGAACAACTGGAAGAACGCATCGCAACGGTCCAGACCCTGTCTGGTTGATCAAGAGGTCTGCGCCGGGGTCGGGCCCGATTCCGACGCAAACTCCTTGATCAACGCTCCGAGGGGGTATACGCAAAAGCCGGCCGGAGGTCCCCAGGGGACCTCCGGCCGGCTTATGTCGGGTTGCGGATTCCTCGTACTCAGTTCGCCATCAGATCGGCGCCACGCCAGCTGAACTCCGGGTCCGACGCGTAGCGCACGGTGATCTTCACGAGATCCTCCGCGTACTTGTTCGCGTGGTGCCCACAGAACACCAGTTCGCTCCCACCCGCCAGAGTGATCCGGAGCTTGCCGGCAGCATTGCAGCGGTCGCACCGTTCATCGGCGGCCGGGGGGCTCACCGTCTCGGGCGGCGGCGTGAGGGTCGGGGTCATCGCCTTCCTCCTCTGGTCGTCACCGATGAACACTCTCTTCGGTTGCTCACCTATCGTGCAACACCCTTCTCGGGCCCTGCCTTCCCTGTGTGCCCGTCGGGGACGGAGGTCACACCTGGCGTGGAAGACAGTGTGCCGTGCACCAAGGGTGCCACGTCAACGATCACAAACGGGCAACCGTCAGGTCACCGGAGAGTGTTCTACGGCTGGTGATCAAACCGACACGTCTGGTTGACGCGTGGCGGTCAGTCCAGGTAGTCGCGGAGCACCTGCGAACGCGAGGGGTGCCGCAACTTGGACATGGTCTTGGATTCGATCTGCCGGATGCGCTCCCGGGTCACGCCGTACACCTGGCCGATCTCGTCCAGGGTGCGCGGCTGGCCGTCGGTGAGGCCGAAGCGCAGGCGTACCACGCCCGCCTCGCGCTCGGACAGCGTCTGGAGGACCTGCTGGAGCTGGTCCTGCAGCAGCGAGAACGACACCGCGTCGACCGCGACGACGGCCTCGGAGTCCTCGATGAAGTCGCCGAGCTGGCTGTCGCCCTCGTCGCCGATGGTCTGGTCGAGCGAGATGGGCTCCCGGGCGTACTGCTGGATCTCCAGCACCTTCTCCGGTGTGATGTCCATCTCCTTCGCCAGCTCCTCCGGAGTGGGCTCGCGGCCCAGGTCCTGGAGCAGCTCGCGCTGGATCCGGCCGAGCTTGTTGATCACCTCGACCATGTGCACCGGGATGCGGATGGTGCGGGCCTGGTCGGCCATGGCGCGGGTGATGGCCTGGCGGATCCACCAGGTGGCGTAGGTGGAGAACTTGTAGCCCTTGGTGTAGTCGAACTTCTCGACCGCGCGGATCAGGCCGAGGTTGCCCTCCTGGATGAGGTCGAGGAAGGCCATGCCACGGCCGGTGTAGCGCTTGGCCAGCGAGACGACCAGCCGGAGGTTGGCCTCCAGCAGGTGGTTCTTGGCCCGCTCGCCGTCCCGGGAGATCCACAGCAGGTCGCGCTGCATGTCGCGGGTGAGCTTCTCCTCGCCCTCGTCGGCGGCGCGCAGCCGCTCGGCGGCGTAGAGCCCGGCCTCGATCCGCTTGGCGAGCTCGACCTCCTGCTCGGCGTTGAGCAGCGGCACCTTGCCGATCTGCTTCAGGTACGCCCGGACGGAGTCGGCGGAGGCGGTCAGCTCGGCGTCCCGGCGCGCCTGCTTGAGCGCCTCGGACTCCTCGTCGTCCCACTCGAAGTCGTTGTCGGTGGCGGAGCTGGCCGCGTCGGCCTCGGCGGCCTGGGTCAGCTCGGCCGGCTCCTCGACCACCACGTCCTCGATCTCGGCCGCGAGTTCCTCGGGGTCGATCTCGCCCTCGGCGCCCTCGCCCTTCGGGGCGTCCTTGGCCGGCTTCGCCGCCGCCGTCTTGGCGGCCACGGTGGCCTTGGTGGCCCGGGTGGTCTTGGTGGCCTTCGCCGGGGCGGCGGCCTTGGCGGCCACCTCGGCGGTGGTGCCGGCGGCCTTGCGGGCCGTCGCCTTCCGCGGGGCGGGGGCCGGGGCCTCCTCGGCGGCCGGTGCCTGCTTCGGGGCGGGCGCGGCGGCCTTCTTGGTGGTCTTGGCGGTGGTGGCCCGGGAGGCCGGGGTGGCGGACCGGGCGGCGGCGACCCGGCGGCGGGTGCTCGCCGAGCCGTCCACGACCACCGTCACGCCCGCCTCGGAGAGCGCACGGAGGATCTTCTTGGCCTGGGCCGGGGTCACCTCAGCGGACTCGACGGTGCGCGCGAGCTGGGCCGACGTGAGCTGGCCGCCGGCGCTCTGCGCGTGGGCGATCAGGGTGTCGGTGAGCGAGCGAACGTCGGCGCCGGTCTGGCGGGGTTCTGTCACGAATGACCTTCCGGAGGCGAAGAGCGAGCACGGCCGGGTCGTCCGGCGCAGCACGGAACGCCGTGCCGGGCGATGTCGTTGAGGGACCCCCGTGTCCCGGGCCGGCCGGTCGCTGGCGGTCCGTGGCGCGTGGGCAGGGTGAATTGTAACGCCGTCTGCGGCGATCATCCCGCGCCGCACGGTGGACCGGCCGTACGGACCACCGATTAGGCGCAGTTGTGGACTTTGTAAGGATGATACCCGCGCACGAACCGGCCGGTCCGGGTCGTGCGGGAAGGGGACGAACATGATCGCCTCGGCGCCCACGCCGCAGGAACTGCTCACGATCGCCGTCGAGGTCGCACGGGACGCCGCGGCCACCGCGCACCGGATGCGCGCCGAGGGCGTATCGGTCGCCGCGACCAAGAGCACCGTCACCGACGTGGTCACCGCGGCCGACCGGGCGGTGGAACGGCAGGTGCTGGAGGCGCTGCGCACCCGGCGCCCGGGCGACGCGGTGCTCGGCGAGGAGTACGGGGCGGGGGAGACCGGCCCGGCCGCCGAGGACGGGGTGCGCTGGATCGTCGACCCGATCGACGGCACCGTCAACTATCTCTACGGGCTGCCCTACTGCGCGGTCTCCCTGGCCGCCGAGGTGGCCGGTGAGGTCGTCGCCGGGGTGGTCCGCAACGTGGTCACCGGCGAGGAGTGGACCGCCACCGCGGGCGGCGGCGCCTGGCGGGACGGGCAGCGGCTGCGCTGCTCCGCCGAGACCGACCTCGGGCAGGCGCTGGTCGCCACCGGGTTCGGCTACGACGCCGGGCGCCGGGCGCACCAGGCCCGGGTGGTCGCCGAGCTGATCCCGCAGGTGCGGGACATCCGCCGGATGGGGGCCGCGGCGCTCGACCTCTGCCTGGCGGCGGAGGGCCGGGTGGACGCCTACTACGAGAAGGGGCTGGCCGCCTGGGACCTCGCCGCGGGCGGGCTGGTCGCGCGGGAGGCCGGGCTGCTGGTGACCGGCCTGTCCGGCGAGCCGGCCGGCCCGGACCTGGTGCTCGCCGCGCCGCCCGCCCTGCACGAGCCGCTGCACACCCGGCTCGCCGCCCTGGACGCCTCCGGCGGCCCGTGACCGGTTCGGCCCGTGCGGACGAAAAAGAGTGGCCGCCCCGCCGGGGCGACCACTCTTCTCGGATGACGGGTTACTTGACCGGGCCGGGGCAGGTGCCGGCCGGCGCCTGCGGCGAGCCGAGGTCGCCCAGGGACTGGTTGACCTCGGTGGTGGTGGCCAACTGCTGGAAACCGTTGCCGAGGATCACGTCGACCGTGTCGTCCTTGCGCTTCAGGTCCGGTTCCAGCTTGGCGTTGTTGAGGAAGTAGGCCCGCAGCAGGTGCGCCGAGCCGACGCCCTTGGGGCCGAAGCGCAGCACCGCCACGTCGTCCACGGCCTTGGGGGCGTTGCCCTCCTTCTTGACCTGGAACTTGCGGTTGCGGAAGTCGTCGGCGACGCTGCCGGCCAGCCCGACCTCGTCGGTGCCGTTGTAAACGTTGATCTTGACGTCCTTCTGCTCGCGTAGGCGCACGTCGGCGATCGGCCAGCCCTCGGGGCAGTTCTCGGCGGTGCCCGCCTTGCTCTGGGTGTCGCGTACCACCGCGATCACGACGAAGGTCAGGGCGATGACCGCCAGCAGTCCGACGACAACGAGTGCCCGCACTCGCGCAAAACTCATTCTGGGCGCTCCCCGGGCGGTGTTTGGGTGGCGGCGACCGCCGGCGGTCGGTCCGCCCCGCCGGCCGTCGAGTACGCCGCTGAGGTTAACGCTTGTCCGGCTGTCGCGTGGAAACAGTCCGACATACCGGCGCGCCACCGGGGGAACGGGTACTACTACCCCTATCTTCGTGTCGCCTGAGTCACATTGGGAACAACTTCGGGCGCAGGGGCGTACATCTCTGCCGCGAGGGCGGTATACATGCCTCGCCCAAAGGGGGGGTAAGGTTCCGCGCTCGCTGGGAGAGTTCCTTCCTGGCGGTCCCGGCCCAGGGACGGTCGGGTCGGGTGACCGACACAACTGGTGGCCGGCCAGCGGAACCGAAACAGCGTCGTCCGGCGTTACAACCGGAAGCGACCATATCGATATGGGAGAGTGAAACCGATGGCCACCGACTACGACGCCCCGCGTCGCGACGAGGTCGACCTCGGCGAGGACAGCCTGGAAGAGCTCAAGGCCCGGCGCGTCGACACACAGTCGGGCGCCGTGGACGTCGACGAGGCCGAGGTGGCCGAGAGCTTCGAGCTGCCCGGCGCCGACCTGGCCGACGAGGAGCTCACGGTCAAGGTGCTACCGATGCAGCAGGACGAGTTCCGGTGCGCCCGCTGCTTCCTGGTCCACCACCGCAGCCAGCTGGCGGTCGAGCGCAACGGCGAGCTGATCTGCCGCGAGTGCGTCTGACCCCGACCCGAGACACCAGCGGCGGCCTCCTCGACGGGGCCGCCGCTTATCGAGCCGCCGTGCGCCGGTGGCGGGAAGCTGCTTGACTTCTATCGGCGGCTGTCACGCCGCGCGGAGCAGGAGGGCGGACGGGTGAGCGAGCGCAGCGAGCGGGCCGACCGGCCGGGCGCCGAGGGGGACGGCGCCGACCGGCCGACCGACGAGACGCCCCGCGCGGGCACCGCCGCCGAGCCGGCACCGTCCGGCACGGACGCCGGCCAGCCCCGCGTGGACGGTGGCCAGCCGGGGGCGGACGCCGACCAGCTCGGCGCGACCGTCGCCGCACTGACCGCCGACGACCTGCCCGTGGCCCGCCGCCGGCAGCTGCTCACGCGGCTGGTCGGCCAGGCCCGCGCCCGCGGCCTCACCGACCTGTTCAAGCCGAAGGCCGCGGTGCGCTGGATGGCGGACACCGTCGCCGAGATCGCCCCGCACGTGCCGATCCGGGACCTGGCCACGCTGCGGAAGCACTTCCCGGGCCTGGACGACGACGCCCTCGCCGACCGGCTGATCCGCAACGCGTCCCGGGCGACCGCCGGTGTGGGCGCGGCCGGCGGCGGGGTGGCCGCGGTCGAGTGGGCGGTCACCCCGGCCCTGCTGTCCGCCCCGGTGCTGCTGGCCGCCGAGACGGTCGCCGTGGTGGCGATCGAGCTGAAGCTGATCGGCGAGCTGCACGAGGTGCACCGGCTGCCGGTGCCCACCGGCGGCGCACAGCGGGCCGTGGCGCTGGTGCAGGCCTGGGCCACCCAGCGGGGCGTCAACCCGATGATGCCGGGAGTCGGTGTCAGCGCGGTGCTGGGCACCGCCGCCCGCCGCGAGCTGCGCGACAGCCTGCTGCGCCGGTTCGGCCGCAACCTCACCACGCTCGGCCCGTTCCTCACCGGCGCCGCGGTGGCCGGCTACCTCAACCGGAGGGCCACCCGCACCCTCGGCGACCAGCTCCGCAAGGACCTCCGCCACCAGGCTCGCGCCCTGCCGGGCAAGCACCCCTGAACCGGGTGCCGCCCGGTCCGGTCAGGCGGCGTCGCGGGCGGCGAGCAGGGCCGCGGCCAGCTCGACCGGCCGCCGGGAGCTCACCACCCAGAACGGGGTGGGATCGTCGGGGTCGTTCAGCACCACCTGCACGGCGCCGCCCACCCAGGGGCGCTGCACCACGAAGGCGAGCGGGTCGGTGCCGACGCCCAGCACCTCCCGCCGGCCGGCCGCGTCCAGCGGCACCGCGTCCGCGACGTAGCGCACCGGCAGGTGCGCGTCGTCGACCCGTAGCTCACCGGCGTGGACCGTGACCCGGATCCGGCCCAGCCACCACAGCGTGGCGGCCGCCGCGGGGATCAGCAGCACGAACGGCAGCCAGGCCCGGACGCCGGTCGCGCCCATCCACAGCTCGGCGGCGAGCAGCCCGGCGAGGGCCAGGCCGGCCGGCCAGGCCCACCAGGGCAGCCCGAGGCGCTCCGAGTAGTCCGGGGCGGTGGCCACCGCAGCGGCCGAGGATGACGACTGACGCACACTCCGAGGGTACGGCGCGCGCACGGCCGCCGAACCGGCAGGATGGCAGGGTCACCCCCGCTCGGACCGGACGGAAGAGGATCACCGTGACAGACGTCGTACCCGTGCCCGTACGGCAGCTCGATCCGGAGCTGCCGCTGCCGGCGTACGCCCATCCCGGCGACGCGGGCGCGGACCTGGTGGCCGCCGCGGACGTGGAGCTGCCGCCCGGCGGGCGGGCCCTGGTGCCGACCGGCGTGGCCGTCGCGCTCCCGGAGGGCTACGTCGGCCTGGTGTACCCCCGATCGGGGCTGGCGGCCAGGCTCGGCGTGACGGTGCTCAACGCGCCCGGTACGGTCGACGCCGGCTACCGGGGTGAGATCCTGGTCAACCTGATCAATCATGATCGGGAGACGCCGGCGAAGATCAGCCGGGGCGACCGGATCGCGCAGCTCGTGGTCCAGCGGGTCGCCCGGGCCGAGTTCCAGCCGGTGGCCGAGCTGCCCGCGTCCCGGCGCGGGACCGGCGGGCACGGCTCCACCGGCGGGCACGCCGGGCTGGTCCTGGCTCCGGCGGGCGGGCGGACGGAAGAGGTGGCAGGGTGAGTGCGAACAGCGGAGGGTGGGCGCAGTGATCTTCTCCCGTAAGCGGGCCGAGGGCGCGCGGCACGCGCGTGACGAGCGGGACACCGGGGTCCTCGACGCCGAGGAGACCTCGCAGTCGCCGGCCCGCGGCCCCTACGACGCGGCCGAGGCACCCGACGCGCCCCGGCTCGACCTGGGCAGCCTGCAGATCCCGGCCGTGCCGGACGTCGAGGTGCGGGTGCAGGCCGACCCGCAGGGCGTGATCCAGCAGGTGGTGCTCGTGCACGGCCCGAACGCCCTCCAGCTCGGCGTCTTCGCCGCGCCCCGCTCCGAGGGCATCTGGGACGAGGTGCGCGAGGAGATCCGGCAGTCGCTGTTCAACGACGGCGCCGCCGCGCAGGAGGTCGAGGGAGAGTACGGCACCGAGCTGCGCGCCCGCGTCCGGACCCCGGACGGCATCACCGACCTGCGCTTCGTCGGCATCGACGGGCCGCGCTGGATGGTGCGCGGGGTCTACCAGGGCGAGGCGGCCACGAACCCGGAGGCGGCCGGCCCCCTCGCGGCCTGCCTGGACGGCCTGGTCGTCGACCGCGGCCAGGAGGCCAAGCCGGTCCGCGAGCCGCTGCCGCTGCGGCTGCCCCGCGAGGTGGCCGAGCAGCACGCCCAGCAGGAGGGCGCACCGCAGCAGCGCGAGGCCTGAGCACTCGCGCCGCAGCAGCGCGAGGCTGAGGTCCGAGCACCGTGATCCGGGCCCGGTCGGAGTCGGCGTGACGTCGGCGACGCCGGGCCCGTCGCGTGTGCGGCCCCGGAGGCGCTACGCCCCCCGACGCCGGTGCCGTCCGGGGGCCGGATCGGCGTACGCTGGCGGGACGGTCCCGCCACCTGCGGGCCGGTGCCGGCGCGGCCGGCCGACCCAGGGAGCCGGCACGAGCCGGCCGGCGTGGAGAGGGTGACGCGGAGGTCATGACGACCGACGAGAGCCGGGTGTCGCTGCGGCGGCTCCTGCAACGGCTCACCGCGAGCGAGGCTGAGATCGAGGCGCAGGAGCTGCGCCGCGAGAGCGCCGAGTCCGGCGGCATGCCGGCCCGCCAGTGCATGCGCGGCCAGGTGGTCTCGGTGGCCGGGCGGCTGCGCACGGTGGTCTACACGCCCCGGACGAACCTGCCGACGCTGGAGGCCGACCTCTACGACGGGAGCGACGTGGTGACCCTGGTCTGGCTGGGCCGGCGGCACATCGCCGGCATCGAGCCCGGCCGGCACCTCACCGCCCGCGGCCGGGTTGCCGTACGGGACGACCGCAAGGTGATCTACAACCCGTACTACGAGCTGGAGTCGCCGAAGTGACGACCGGACAGCACACCGAGCCGGAACTCGGGCCGGAGGACGAGCGGCTGCCCAGCATCGCCGAGCAGATGGCCGACCAGCTCGGCGGCTGGCGGGGCCTGGTCGAGTCGAGCATCCCCGTGGTGGTCTTCGTGATCGCCAACGTGGTGGGCGACCTGCGTCCCGCCGTGATCGCCTCGGTGGCGGTGGCGCTGCTGATCGCCGGTCTGCGGCTGGCCCAGCGCCGGCCGGTGCGGCACGCGGTCAACGGCCTGTTCGGCGTCGCCATCGGCGCGGCCATCGCCTGGCGCACCGGCGACGAGCGCGACTTCTACCTGCCCGGCATCCTCTACGGCATCGGCTACGGCCTGGCCCTGCTGCTCTCAGCGGCGATCCGGCAGCCGCTGGTCGGCTGGATCTGGTCGGTGCTGGTGGCCAAGGGCCGCTCTGAGTGGCGGGACGACCCGAGGCTGGTGCGCACCTTCACCCAGCTCACCGTGCTCTGGGGTGTGGTGTGGCTGGCCAAGGTCGGCGTGCAGGCCGGTCTGTACCTGGCTCACCAGGACACCGCGCTGGGCGTGGCCCGGCTCGCCCTCGGCTACCCGCCGTACGCGCTGCTGCTGCTGATCACCGTCTGGGTGGTGCGCCGGACGACCCGGGAGACGGCGCCGACCCCGCTGCCGGGGGCCTGAGCCCCCGGGCACGGGTCGTCAGGGCCGCTCGCGGTTGCGGTCGACGCTGCCCGCGCCGAGGATCACCGCCCGCACCTCGTCCTCCACCGCGGCCGTGCACACGAAGATCAGCTCGTCGCCGGCCTCGATCGGGTCGTCCGGGCTGGGCACCAGCACCCGCTTGCCGCGCAGGATCGCCACGAGCGCCGCGTCCCGGGGAATCGGCACGGCGTGGATGGGCTGGCCGACGTAGGGCGCGGTGGGCGGCAGGGTGATCTCGACGAGGTTCGCCTCGCCCTGGCGGAAGGTCATGAGCCGGACCAGGTCGCCGACCGTGACGGCCTCCTCGACCAGCGCGGCCATGACCCGCGGCTTGCTCACCGCCACGTCCACGCCCCACTGCTCGGTGAACAGCCACTCGTTCTCGGCCCGGTTGACCCGGGCCACCACGCGGGGCACCGCGAACTCGGTCTTGGCCAGCAGCGACACCACCAGGTTGACCTTGTCGTCGCCGGTGGCGGCCACGACCACCTCGCAGCCGGCCAGGTTGGCCTCCTCCAGGCTGGCCAGCTCGCACGCGTCGGCGAGCACCCAGTCGGCGGCCGGCACCCGGTCGGGGCGGAGCATCTTGGGCTGGCGCTCGATCAGCATCACCTGGTGGCCGTTGTCGATCAGCTCCTGGGCGATCGACCGGCCGACGTTGCCCGCGCCCGCGATGGCGATGCGCATGCTCACTGCCCCCCTTCGGGCGGCGCCGCCGCCACCGAGGTGACCGAGGCGGTGATGTCGTCGGTCACCAGCATGAAGACCTGGTCGCCCTCCTGCACCACGGTGGAGGCCGTGGGCAGCGTGCCGATCCCGAACCGGATCAGGTAGGCCACCCGGGCGCCGGCGGCCTCCTCCAGGTGCCGCAGCGAACGGCCGATCCAGTCCTTGTGCACCGGCACCTCGATGATCGACACCGTGCTCGTCGGATCCCGGAAGATCTCCACGTTGCCCTCGGGGACCAGGTGGCGCAGCATCCGTTCGGCGGTCCACCGCACGGTGGCCACCGTGGGGATGCCGAGGCGCTCGTAGACCTGGGCGCGGCGCTGGTCGTAGATCCGGGCGGCGACCCGGGACACGCCGAAGGTCTCCCGGGCCAGCCGCGCGGAGATGATGTTGGAGTTGTCGCCGCTGGAGACCGCGGCGAAGGCGTCGGCGCGCTCGATCCCGGCCTGGCGCAGCACCTCGCCGTCGAAGCCGGCGCCGGTGACCGTGATGCCGGCGAAGTCGGGCCCGAGACGGCGGAACGCGTCCGCGTCCTGGTCGATCACCGCCACCGAGTGCCCCCGGGACTCCAGGCTCTGGGCCAGGGTCGACCCGACCCGGCCACAGCCCATGATCACGACATGCACGGTGTCCGCTCCTCCCACGGTGCCGCCCGCTGGCCCGTCGTCTGCGAGCCTGCCACGTCCCCGCGCCCGGCGGGGGACCGACCGTACCGCGCGGGTGCGCGCGAGGCGATCGGGCACCCCCACCGCCCCGCGCGGGGTGGTCGTACTCTTGGCGGTTGTGGCCAGACCCACCTCGCTGCTGAAGCGACTCCTCGTCGGTCGACCGTTCCGGTCCGACCGTCTCCAGCACACCCTCCTGCCGAAGCGCATCGCGCTGCCGGTCTTCGCCTCCGACGCGCTCTCCAGCGTCGCCTACGCCCCCGACGAGATCCTGCTGACGCTGTCCATCGCGGGCGCGTCGGCCTTCCTGTTCTCCCCCTGGATCGCCCTCGCGGTCGTCGTGGTGATGCTGACCGTGGTGGCCAGCTACCGGCAGAACGTGCACGCCTACCCCTCCGGCGGCGGCGACTACGAGGTGGCCACGGTCAACCTGGGGCCGCGGGCCGGGCTCGCGGTGGCCAGCGCGCTGCTGGTCGACTACGTGCTCACCGTGGCGGTGTCGGTCTCCTCCGGTGTGGCGAACCTCGGCTCGGTGGTGCCGTTCGTGGCCACCCACAAGGTGCTCATCGCGGTCAGCGCCGTGGTGCTGCTCACCGCCATGAACCTGCGCGGCCTGCGCGAGTCGGGCACCGCGTTCGCCATCCCCACCTACGGCTTCGTGATCGTCATCGGCGGCATGCTGCTGACCGGGCTGGTCCGGATCTTCATCCTCGGTGACGACCTGCGGGCGCCCAGCGCCGGGCTGGAGATCCACGCCGAGCACAGCGTGACCGGCTTCGCGTTGATCTTCCTGCTGCTGCGCACCTTCTCCTCCGGCTGCGCGGCGCTCACCGGCGTCGAGGCGATCTCCAACGGCGTGCCCGCGTTCAAGACCCCCAAGTCGAAGAACGCGGCGACCACGCTGCTGCTGCTCGGGACCATCGCGGTCAGCATGCTGGTGGGCATCATCTGGCTGGCCAAGCTGACCGGCCTCCAGTTCGTCGAGGACCCCTCCCAGATCGTCTCCGGCCCGGACGGGTACGTGCAGAAGACCGTCACCGCGCAGCTCGGCGAGACCGTCTTCGGCGACGGCTCGGTGCTGCTGTACGTGGTGGCCGGGATGACCGCGCTGATCCTGTTCCTGGCCGCCAACACCGCCTTCAACGGCTTCCCGGTGCTCGGCTCGATCCTGGCCCAGGACCGCTACCTGCCCCGCCAGCTGCACACCCGCGGCGACCGGCTGGCCTTCTCCAACGGCATCGTCTTCCTCGCCGTCGCCGCCGTGGTGCTGATCATCGGCTTCCAGGCCGAGGTGACCCGGCTCATCCAGCTCTACATCGTCGGAGTGTTCGTCTCGTTCACCCTGTCCCAGGCCGGCATGATCCGGCACTGGAACCGGCACCTGCGCACCGAGCGGGACCCGGAGGCGCGCGCCCGGATGATCCGCTCCCGGGCGATCAACGCGTTCGGCATGGCGCTGACCGGCGTGGTGCTGGTCATCGTGCTCGTCACCAAGTTCCTGCTGGGCGCCTGGATCGCCATCGCCGCCATGGCGGTGATCTACCTGCTCATGCTGGCCATCCGCCGGCACTACGACCGGGTGGCCGCCGAGCTGGAGCCCACCGAGCAGCGGGCCGTGCTGCCCGCCCGCAACCACGCCATCGTGCTGGTCAGCAAGCTGCACCAGCCGACCCTGCGCGCCATCGCGTACGCCCGCGCGACCCGGCCGGACACGCTGACCGCGGTGACCGTGAACGTCGACGAGAAGGACACCCGGGACCTCCAGGCGGACTGGGAGCGGCGCGAGCTGCCGGTGCCGCTCACCGTGATCGACTCCCCGTACCGGGAGATCACCCGGCCGATCCTCAACTTCGTGGCGTCCACCCGCCGGGAGTCGCCCCGCGACGTGGTCACCGTCTTCATCCCGGAGTACGTGGTGGGCCGCTGGTGGGAGAACCTCCTGCACAACCAGAGCGCCCTGCGGCTCAAGGGGCGGCTGCTGTTCGAGCCGGGCGTGATGGTCACCAGCGTGCCCTGGCAGCTCGCCTCGACCGCCAGCAAGAACCTGGACCGGCTGGACGCCACCCTCACCCGTGGCCCGGCGCGCGGCCCCCGGGTGGCCCCGCGCAGCACCCTGCCGCCCACCGTCCCGCCGGTGGTCTCCGCGCCGCCCGGCGAGAGCGGTGCGGGGGACCGCCCGTGACCGCGCCGGCCCGTGGCGGGCTGGAGGAGGCCGAGCGGGTCGAGCTGACCGTGGACGCGGTCGCACCGGGCGGGCACTGCGTGGCCCGGGTGGGCGGCCAGGTGGTCTTCGTCCGGCACGCGCTGCCCGGCGAGCGGGTGGTGGCCGAGGTGACCGAGCTGCACCGGGGCTTCGCCCGCGCCGACGCCGTCGAGATCCTGACCCCGTCGGCGGACCGCGTCGAGCAACCCTGCCCGTACGCGAAGCCGGGCCGGTGCGGCGGCTGCGACCTCCAGCACGTCACCCCGGCCGCCCAGCTCGACTGGAAGGCCGCCGTGGTGCGCGAGCAGCTCACCCGGCTGGGCGGGCTCACCGACGACCAGGTCGACGCCCTCGGCGTCCAGGTCGAGGCGCTGCCCGGCGGGCCGCTGGGCTGGCGCTCCCGGGTCCGCTACGCCGTCGACGCGGCCGGCCGGGCCGGCCTGCTCAAGCACCGCTCGCACGAGGTGGTGCCGATCGACCGCTGCCTGATCGCCCACCCGGCCATCCAGGAGCTGCCCGTCCTGGCGCCCGGTGGGGCCGGCTGGCCGGACGCCGACGCCGTCGAGACGGTCGCCTCCACCGGCGGCGACGTCAGCGTCGTCGCGTACGCCGAGGGGGTCCCCACCCCGGTCAGCGGCCCGGCCGAGGTCCGCGAGAGGGCCGCCGGACGCGACTGGACGCTACCCGCGGCCGGCTTCTGGCAGGTGCACCCGGCCGCCGCGGACACCCTTGTCGGTGCGGTGCTCGACCTGCTCGACCCGCGCCCCGGCGAGAGCGCCTGGGACCTCTACGGCGGCGCCGGGCTGTTCGCCGCGGCCCTCGCCGGCCGGGTCGGCGACGCCCGGGTCACCCTTGTCGAGTCGAGCCGGAGCGGAGTCGACGCGGCCCGGGCCAACCTGGCCGACCTGCCCCGGGTCGAGGTGGTCGCCGCCCGGGTGGAGACCGCGCTGTCCCGCCGCCGGGTCACCGGCCCGGTCGACCTCGTGGTGCTCGACCCGCCGCGCTCCGGCGCGGGCGCCCCGGTGGTGCGCGACATCGTGGCCGCCGGGCCGCGCGCGGTCGCGTACGTGGCCTGCGACCCGGCCGCCTTCGCCCGGGACGTGCGCACCTTCACGGGGGCGGGCTGGCGGCTCGCCGCCCTGCGCGGCTTCGACCTGTTTCCGATGACCCAGCACGTCGAGCTCGTGTCATTGCTGGTCCCGGCCTCCTGACGGGCGTCGGGCGGCTCCGCCGGGCGGAGGCCGGGCCGGGGCGACGCCGCAACACCGGCCCGCCGTTGCCTCGTTGACCTTCCAGGGCCCGGAAGGGCGGCGGGTCGACGGGGAGGACGGGCGATGACGACAACCGGACGGCAGGTCGACGTCCCGAGGGCGTCGACCGAGACCAGGCCGTCTTCGCCCACGGGCCCAGCGCGGTGGTCCGCGCTCCGCACGACCGGTCTCCTCCTCGCCCCGCAACTCGCCGCCGCCATCGCCAGCGTGATCATCAACGTTCTCGCCGCCCGTACCCTCGGACCTGCCGGACGCGGGCACATCGCCCTGCTGCTCCAGCTCGGCTACCTCGCCAACATGCTCTCCATCGCCGGCATCGATCGCGCCTACCCGGTGCTCATCCCGCCCGGACGCGGCCCGTACCTGGCGGTTCGGGACACCACGCGGCTCGTCGCCCCGATCGGTGCGATCATCCTCGCCGTCAGCGTGCCCGTGGTCGCCGTCATCGGCGCCGACACCGCGAGCGGGCCCTGGCTCACCGCCGCGGCGTTCGTGATCGCGGCGGTCGCCCTGATGAGCGGCGGGGCGGTACGCACGGCCGCGGCCGCATCCGACCTCGCCGGCCCGTACCTGGTCGGCGCGTTGGCTGGGCAGTCCCTGCTCGTCGCCGCCGCCGGCATGCTCAGCGTCCTGCGCGTCGACTCGCCGGGGCTGTGGCTGCTCGCCTACGGGGCCACCCTCGGCGTCTCGCCGCTGGCGGCCTGGGCGCTGCTGCGCCGCCGCCACCGGACCGAGCGCGTGGGCGGGGCGGAGCATCTACGGAAGGCCCGGTCGCTCGGCCTGCGGCTGCTGCCCGCCGGGCTCGCCAGCATGATCATGCTGCGGGCCGACCGTCTCCTGCTGCCCTGGCTCGGCAGCTACGAGCAGCTCGGCCTGTACATCGTCGTCGCCACCGTCGCCGAACTCGCCGTATGGCCCGTCCAGTCGTGGGTGGACGTGCAGGCGTCCCGCTGGCACCGGCAACACCTCGCCGGAACACTTCGCCGTGCCCGGCCGATCGTCGTCGTCGCCGGCTACGGCCTCGGCGCCGGCATCCTCCTCGTCGCCGCCGGCCGGGTCCTCGTCCCACTGATCTTCGGTGACGGGTACCGCGATTCGATCCTCCTCCTCATCCCTCTCGCCATCGGCACCCTCGCCTACAGCATCAGCCGTGTCGCCGTCGGGTTGAGCGTGGCCACCGGACGAGCCCGGACGGCCCTGATCGCCGACATCCCGGCCATGCTGGCCGCGCTGGCCGCCTACGCGGTCCTCATTCCGGAACGGGGGGCGTACGGGGCCGCCGTCGGCTCCGCGATCGCCTACGGGATCGGCGCCGCCCTCGCCATCGTCGCCCTCCTCACCGCCACACCATCCGACGACCGGGCCGGCCGCAAGATCGTTCCGCCGGCTCGGCGTTCGGCAACTCCGCGCTGAGACGGCCGGAAGGGAACCCCATGACGCAGCTTCGGTGGCAGCCCACCACGCCGGTCGGGCAGTGGCGGCCGGAACACGACGCGCTCAGCCCGACCCGACGCCCCGCCATGTCGGTCACCCTGCTGACCGGCCTGTTCCTGGTCGCGCTCGCCGGGCGCATCACTCCGGACCGGGCAGGCATATCCATCGGCGTGGACGATCTCCGCAGACCCGCCTGCGCCGTCCTGCTCACCGCCGCGCTCATCTGGCAGGCCGAGCAGTGGGCGCGGGGCACCGCCCGGCCGTGGCCGCGGTTCTTCCACGCCTTCACCGCCCTCATCGCCGTGCAGATCCTGTCCGCGCTGTGGGCCCCATGGGGCGCCCGCGTCGAAACGGCCGTCTGGGACCTGGTCCTCCTGTGGGTCATCGTGCTGCTGGCCGCCACCTTCACCGCCGGCGACCCGCGCCGGGCCGCCCGGACCGTGCTGGTGCTGATGCTCGCCGCCGGCCTGATCTACGCGGTTGCCGGCCTGCACGCGGGCCCGCAACTACAGGGCAGGGTGTCCGCGTTCGGCGGCGGACCCAACGTGTACGTCCGCGTCGTGTCACTCGCCGCGATAGCCGCCGTCACCCTCGCGGTCGCCACCCGCCGGTGGTGGCTGCTCCTACCCGTGCCGGTGCTCGGCGCCGCCGCCGTGCTGTCCGGTTCCCGGGGCGGGCTCGTCGCCCTGGTCGGCGCGGCCACCGCATTCTTCGTGTTCTTCCTCCGCCGGCGCCGCACCACCGTCCTGGCCGCCACCCTCCTCCTGGGTGGCGCGGCCGGCTGGGCCGTGTGGCAGGTCATGGGCGCTTCCTTCGTCACCCTCGCCGCCACCCGCTACAACGCCGGCATGTTGGAAGCCAACGGCTACTCCGAACGGCCGGAACTTCTCTCGATCGCCTGGCAGATGTTCCGTGAACACCCGGTCGCCGGGGCCGGTATGGACGCGTTCAACGCGGCCACCGGCATGGGCTACCCCCACAACCTCCTGGCCGGCCTGGCCGCCGAGGCGGGGATCCTCGGCGTCGGCCTGCTGCTGTTGGTCATCTACCAGTGGTGCCGCGACGGCCGACCGTGGTCGGTGGTCCCGCCGGAGCAGGTCGGCTGCGCGGTCGGGGCCGTGTACGTGCTGCTCGCGTCGATGTTCTCCGGCGACTACTACGACACGAGGTTCTGTTGGATCCTGGCCGTCGTCGCCGTCGCGCGCACGCGGCCGCGCCCTCGCCGCTGGCCCACCGGAGAGCGACTAGCCTGGCCCGGTGAAGATCGTCGGGCTGATGTCGGGCACCTCGTACGACGGGGTGGACGTGGTGGCGGCCGAGTTCGCCCGGGACGGTGACACGCTGCGGTTGCGGCCGCTCGGGCACCGCAGCCTGGACTACCCCGACGACCTGCGGGCGGAGATCGGCGCGCTGCTGCCCCCGGCGGCCACCACCATCGAGGCGGTCTGCCGGCTGGACAACCGGCTGGGCGAGGTCTTCGCCGAGGCGGCGGCGCTCGGTGTCGAGCTGGCCGGGGGCACGGCCGACGCGGTGGTCTCCCACGGGCAGACGGTCTTCCACTGGGTCGAGGCAGGCCAGGTGCGGGGCACCCTCCAGCTCGGCGCGCCGGCCCGGGTGGCCGCCCGGGTGGGCGTACCCGTGTTGCACGACCTGCGGTCGGCGGACGTGGCGGCCGGCGGCCAGGGCGCGCCGCTGGTCCCGGCCTTCGACGCACTGCTGCTCGACGCGGCCGCCGGGCCGCGGGCGGCGCTCAACCTCGGCGGCATCGCCAACCTCACCGTGGTCGCGCCGGGGGCACCGGTCCTGGGGTACGACGTGGGCCCCGCGAACGCCCTCCTGGACGCGGCGGCCCGGCGCTTCCTGGACCGCCCCTGTGACCTCGACGGGGCGCGGGCGGCGGCCGGCCGGGTGAACGAGGGCCTTCTGGCACTGCTGCTCGCCGAGCCCTACTACGCCGCACCGCCGCCCAAGTCGACCGGCAAGGAGCTGTTCCACGGCGGCTACCTGGACGATCGGCTGGCCGCCCTGGGGGAGCCGGTGGCCGCCGACGACGTGCTCGCCACGCTCACCGAGCTGACCGCCCGGACGGTCGCCGACGCCTGTGACCGGCACGGGGTGACCGAGGTCATCGCCGCCGGCGGGGGAGTGCGCAACCCCACACTCCGGGCCCGCCTCGCGGCACTCGGGGCGGAACGCTGGCGGCTGCGCACCACCGACGAGCTGGGGGTGCCGGCGCAGGCCAAGGAGGCGTACGCGTTCGCCCTGCTGGGGTGGCTCTCCTGGCACGGGCTGCCGGGGGCCATCCCCTCGGTCACCGGGGCCTCCCGGGCGGCCGTGCTGGGCTCCTGGACCCCCTCCGGCCCCCCGTTCGCCGCCGCCCCGGCGGATCCGCCCCGCCGGCTGGTCGTCACCCCCTGATCGGGGGCCTGACCAGGGAAGATCCACGGCCGGGCTGCGGGCTGTCGGGTGGCCGATAGACTCTTCGGTCATGAGTGTTGAAGAGGGCACGGCCAACCACGGTCGGCTGCTGGGCACCGTCCGCGGCCCGCAGGACGTGAAGCGGATGACGGCCGAGCAGCTGGACATCCTCGCGGCCGAGATCCGGGACTTCCTGATCGCCAAGGTCTCCCGCACCGGTGGGCACGTCGGCCCCAACCTGGGTGTGGTCGAGCTGACCCTGGCCATGCACCGGGTCTTCGACTCGCCGCGCGACCGGCTCCTGTTCGACACCGGCCACCAGGCCTACGTCCACAAGATCGTCACCGGCCGGCAGGAGGGCTTCGACAAGCTCCGCCAGCGCGGCGGCCTCTCCGGCTACCCGAGCCAGGCCGAGAGCGACCACGACCTCATCGAGAACTCCCACGCCTCCACCGCGCTCTCCTACGCCGACGGCCTCGCCAAGGCGTACGCCCTGCGCGGCGAGAAGCGCAGCGTCGTGGCCGTGGTCGGCGACGGCGCGCTCACCGGCGGCATGTGCTGGGAGGCGCTGAACAACATCGCCACCGCCGGCAATCCGCTCGTGATCGTGGTCAACGACAACGGCCGGTCCTACTCGCCGACCATCGGCGGCCTCGCCGACCACCTGTCGTCGCTGCGGCTCAACCCCGGCTACGAGAAGGTGCTCGACACCGTCAAGGACGCGCTCGGCAACACCCCGTTCGTCGGCAAGCCGATGTACGAGGTGCTGCACGCGGTCAAGAAGGGCATCAAGGACGCGGTCGCCCCGCAGGCCATGTTCGAGGACCTGGGCATCAAGTACGTCGGCCCGGTCGACGGCCACGACGTCCCCGCCGTCGAGTCGGCGCTGCGCGCCGCCAAGAACTTCGGCGGCCCGGTGATCGTGCACGCGGTCACCCGCAAGGGCTACGGCTACCGCGCCGCCGAGGAGGACGAGGCGGACCGCCTGCACGGCCCGGGCGGTGCGTTCGACATCGAGACCGGCAAGCTGCTCGCCGCGCCGTCGGTGAAGTGGACGCACGTCTTCGCCGACGAGCTGGTCACGATCGCCGACGAGCGGCCCGACGTGGTCGGCATCACCGCCGCCATGGCCGAGCCCACCGGCATCGCCACGCTCGCCCGCAAGTACCCCAACCGGGTCTACGACGTGGGCATCGCCGAGCAGCACGCCGCCACCTCGGCGGCCGGCCTCGCCATGGGCGGCCTGCACCCGGTGGTCGCCGTCTACGCCACCTTCCTCAACCGCGCCTTCGACCAGGTCCTGCTCGACGTGGCCATGCACAAGCTGCCGGTCACCTTCGTGCTCGACCGGGCCGGCATCACCGGCCCCGACGGGCCCAGCCACTACGGCATCTGGGACATGTCGGTGTTCGGCGTGGTGCCCGGCCTGCGCATCGCGGCGCCCCGCGACTCGGCCACCCTCCGCGAGGAGCTGCGGGAGGCGGTCGCCGTGGACGACGGCCCGACCATCCTGCGCTTCCCGACCGGCACCGTGGCCGCCGACCTGCCGGCCGTGCGCCGGGTCGGCCCGGTCGACGTGCTGGCCGAGTCGGCGCGTACCGACGTGCTGCTCGTCGCGGTCGGCTCCTTCGCCGGCCTCGGCATGGAGGTCGCCACCCGGGTCGCCGAGCAGGGCTACGGCGTGACCGTGGTCGACCCGCGGTGGGTGCGTCCGGTGCCGGCCGAGCTGGTCGAGCTGGCCGCCGGGCACCGGCTCGTGGTCACCGTCGAGGACGGCGTGCGAGTGGGTGGTGTCGGCTCCGCCCTTGCCCAGGCCATGCGGGATGCCGACGTCCGGGTTCCCGTCAAGGACCTTGGCGTGCCGGCGGACTGGCACCCGCACGGGACGCGGGCGCAGATCCTCGCGGACCTGGGGCTGACGGCTCAGGACGTGGCGCGGGACGTCACCGGGTGGATCTCGGGGCTGGACGCGCAGTCCGTCGAGACGGCCGCCGACGAGGCCACCGCGAAGAACTGACGCTTTCACTGACGGGCGGTCCTGCTTCGCGCAGGGCCGCCCGTTCGGCGTCGAGTGCTGCCGCGCCTCCAGGCGCGGACATCGTCAACGCCGGTGATGTCGATGCATGGACTCGCGCCTGAGCAGGCCGATGGACGTGCGAGAAGCGACCTCGCTGATCTGGACGGAATCATCGACCTGCACACGCAGGCGCGTCTGGCCTACTACCGAGCCGGCGGACTGGCCTCCGAGTCGATCGTGAATGCGACGTCGGCGGTGGGTATCGCCGCCATGGGTCCTCCGCTGTTCAGGGAGGTGGACACCGGTGCGGAGGCGAGCTGTACCAGATTCACGTCGTCCCGAATCGTTGGGGCGAAGGCATCGGCAGCAGATTGCATGCGCATTTCGTGCGGTACCTGGAGGACGTGTCCATACCGACCGGCCTGCTTGAAGTGTGGAAGCGGAACAGCCGTGCGCGAGCGTTCTACACCAGACACGGCCGGAAGCCGGACGGGGAATCCCGGGCTGGACCAGACAGCTCCCGATACATCTGCCTGCGGCTTGAGTTGATGACCCTTCGGGCGCCGGCCTCTCCTTCTCACCCGGGGCAGAGCTGAGCCAGACGAGGGGTCGGCCGGGGCGTAAATTTCGCGCCATGCATTCGCACCGACGCTTCGAGAACCCTCCCGCCCTGCCCCACGAGGTTGTCGTCGAGATGTTGGAGGAGGCCCTGCGCGATCGCTCCCAGGAGGGCGAGGCGGCGAGCGTGCTGGTCGGGACCGCGTTGCACGACGACGACCAGGCGTTCGTGGAGCACTGGTGCGTGGAGGTGGGAACGCGGGCCGTGCCGGGCAGTCCTCTTCTCGGCCTGGCCGGCCTGTGCCTGGGGCATACCGCCCGGCGCTTCAGGTATCTCAGTGATGAGGCACTGGCCCTGGCGGAGTCCCTGGCGATGCGAGCGGAGGCGGATTCGTCGGACGTCGACGGTCGTGCGCTGGACGGCCTTGACGACATCCGAAGTTTCCTGCGCCGCAATGCCGGTTAGAGCGGGTCGGGTGGCGATCGCCGTCCAGGACCTGCCCCTGAGAGATCTTGGACGGAAGCGGCCCCTATAGGGGCCCTTTCCTGCCAAGATCTTTGAGGCGAACTGAAGCCGCCACCCACCACCGCAACCGACGACGGGCCGTCAGGGTGCCGTGGGTTCGCACTCTGCTGAGAACGTGTCGAAGGCGACCGTCACCGTGCCGTCGGCGTTGACGGTCGTGTGGTTAGTGATCCGGAGTGAGGCGTCGTTGCCTGGCCCGGGCCCCACGATCTTGAACACCAGTTCCTGCGTGGACGTGATCGGCAGCCCGCCGGAGCCCTGGTTGTAGACGAAGAGGTTGACGCGGGTGCTGACGTACCGGTCGCCGGTCGTCGCGCCGATGCCGTGCACGTTCGACTGGGTCTCGACGGTGTGCACGTGGAACCCGCCGGTCCCGTCGACGGTCACGTGGTAGACCTCGGAGATCGTGCCGTCGAAGTCGACGACCTCGCCGGCACCGCCGTTGGCGCAGGGCAGGACGACGGAGAGGTCCAGCGGGGCCCGGAGGATCCGGGTGGTCGTGTCCGCGGCGTGCGCGGGCGCGGGTCCGGCCGCGAGCACGAGCGACGGCGCGAGCAGCGCCACCGCCGAGGCGAGTCGGGTGCTACCGGTGGACCTGATCCTGTGCATGGCGACCGTCCTTCCGGGACGCCCCGGCCGCGCCGGCCGGGATCACCCTGGAATCTGCTCCCGGTGGGTGAGGGCGTCAATACGGTCCGCGTATCGCGGTGGTCGGCCCTTCGGTTGGAGTGGAACGGCGGCAAACGCGCCAGGGCGACGGCGGAGGCCGGGCTCAGCGGCCGCCCACGGACCGGTACCAGGTCTTCTCGGTCCCGGCCAGGCTGAACGTCTGCTTCCGGTCCGGCTGCGCCACCACGACGAGCCCCGGCCGGTCCACCAGCCGGGTCGTCCCCGGCGGGGCGGCGAACGACGCATCCCGGGTCCGCCAGCTCAGCACGGCCAGGGGCTGCCCCGGCACCGGCAGGTAGTACGCCTGCAGGGTCGTCGACCGGTCGGCGGGGGAGACCACGGGAGCGCCACCGCCGGCCGGCCGGTAGACCACCGCGGTCATCGTCCCGGTCGCGCTCTCCCAGGTGAGCTGCTCCAGTTCGCCCGGCTCCCCGCCACCGAGCGCCACCGAGCCGAGCGACCGCACCGCGATCTTCGCCATGGGCCACGACTCCGGCGCCGACCGGGGCGCCTGCCGATCGCCGATCCGCCGCGGCACGCTCCCGAACGGACCACGCTCCCCGGCGAGCACGCACGTGTCCAGCCCGGTCAGCGCCCGCTTCCCCGACCCCGTCTCGTCCCGCACCAGGGGATAGCGGGGCGCTTCGGTGGCCGTACCCAGGTCGAGGACGCGGTCCGCGGCCCGGCCGCGCGGCAGCGAGCGGGTGGGCCGCAGCGTCGCGGTCACCTCCACGGCCTGGCAGGGCGGCACGGCGACCGGCCCGGTGATGCCGTCGGCCGCGGGGAGTGCCGTGCCGTCGGGGCCGAGCAGCCGTTCCACCCGGGCCGAGGTGAGGTAGCGGCGGCCGGTGGGCTGCTGGACGGGCAGCACGTCGGAGTAGACCAGGTAGCCGGGGTCGGTGTACTCGGTGGCGTGGGCCACCCGCCAGCGTTGCCCGTCGCGGCCGAGTTGCAGCAGCCAGGAGGCGGCCTCGCCGGGCACGTCGGCGGCGACCAGGGCCAGCGGGGACCCGGCGACCTCACCGGAGTAGAGGATGCCGGAGGAGGAGAGGTGGGCACGGTCGTCGACGGGGGAGCGCCAGTCGCGGACGGCGTCGGTGATCCCGGCGGTCGCGGCGGCGTCGCGGGCCAGGTTGCCCCGCGGCGGCCAGACCTTCAGGGCGCCGTCCAGGCTGTCGTAGCCGACGGGCAGCGCCGCGGGCTGCCGACCGGCGACCGGGCCGCAGCCGGTGAGCAGCAGCGCCAGCAGCGCGGTGGCCGTCGTGCCGCGTCGACGGGCTGAAGCCACGCTGTACGCCCCCTGTATCCCATCGCAGGTCCGGTCCGGAAGCCCACATGGTACGAGACGGCCCGTCACCCGGCCGCGCCCACCTCACCCTTTCGGACGATGAGCACAAAGGACGGTGCGGCGTGCGATTCGTACGCCAATTTCCGGCTCCGGTAGACTCCGCCGACTGTGACGCCTGCCGAGCCCCGTGGCGAGTCGACCCCGGACGCGGACGCCTCGGGCGGACCGCTCTCCGTCATGGTGGACGAACCCCCGGTCACCGCCCGCGACGCGGAGACCGCCGCGCCGGCCGTGCGGCGGCGGTGGCGGTGGACGCCGCGCCGGCAGGACCTCGCCGTGTACGGGGTGTTCCTGCTCGCCGCGGTCTGGGTGACCAGCGGGATCTGGGCCGACCCGGCGGGCCGGGTGGCCGCCCTCTACAGCAGCGACCCGGCGCAGGTGCAGTTCTTCCTGGCCCACTCGGTGCGGATCGTGCTGCACGGCGAGTATCCGTTCTTCACCGACCAGTTCAACTATCCCGACGGGGTCAACCTGATGGCGAACACCGCCATCCTGGCCCTCGGCATCCCGATGGTGCCGGTGACCCTCCTGTTCGGACCGGCGGTGTCCTTCGTCACCCTGGTCACGCTCGGCCTCGCCGGCACGGCCGCCGCCTGGTACCGGGTGCTCTCCCGGCACCTGGTGCGCCACCGGCTGGCCGCGGCGGTGGGCGGCTGGTTCTGCGGGTTCTCGCCGGCCATGCTGTCGCACGCCAACTGGCATCCGAACATCATCAGCCAGTTCCTGCTGCCCTTCATCGTGTGGCGGGTGCTGGTGCTGACCCGCTCCACCCGGCCGGTCCGCGACGGCGCGCTGCTGGCCCTGCTGGTCACCGCGCAGGCGTTCGTCAACGAGGAGATCCTGCTCTTCACGGCGCTGGCCTGCGGGGTGTTCCTGGTCGCGATGGTGGGGCAGCAGCGCGAGCGGTGGGCCGCCGCGTGGCGGCCGCTCGGTGTCGGGCTGGCGGTCTGCGCGGTGCTCGCCGGTGCGCTGCTGGCGTACCCGCTGTGGGTGCAGTTCGCCGGGCCCATGGCGTACCACGGGCTCAGCGACACGGTCCGCGACTACGGCAACGACATCGCCGCCTTCTTCACCCCCGGCTCCACCACGCTGGGCGGCAACGAGCGGGCCAACGTCAACCTGGCGCCGAACTACTCGGAGGAGAACGCCTTCTTCGGCTGGAGCCTGTCGCTGCTGGCCGTCGGCATCGTGGTCTGGCTGCGCCGGGAGGTGGTGGTCCGGGCGCTCGCGGTGACCGGCCTGTTCTTCGCGGTGCTCTCCCTCGGCGAGCGGGTCTCCTGGTGGGACCGGGACCTCATCACCGGCCCGTGGGAGCTGCTGGTGAAGCTGCCGCTGCTGGACGCCGTGGTGCCGACCCGGTTCGGCCTCATCACCACCGTGGTCGTCGGGGTGCTGCTGGCCCTGGCCGTCGAGCGGGCGGCGGCGCTGCGGGTCGTGGAGCGGCGCACCATGCGGACGCTCACCGCCGCCGGTCTGGTGTTCGCGCTGCTACCCATCGCGCCCATGCCACTGCGGGTCACCACCCGCCCGGCGGTGCCGGCGTTCATCACGGCCGACCGGTGGCGGCAGTACGTCGGCCCGGACCAGACGCTGGTCTCCGTGCCGGTGCCGGCCATGGGCAACACCGACCCGATGCGCTGGGCCGCCAGCACCGACCTGGCCTTCAAGATCCCCGGGGGCTACTTCCTGGCCCCCCGCAACGGGGTCACCGGCGACCCGGGCCGCTTCGGCGGCCGGCCCAGCGGCATCGGCGAGCTGCTCGCCGAGGTCGAGGCCACCGGGCGTACGCCGAAGCTCGACGACCGGCAGCGCCGCCGCTTCCTCGACGAGCTGCGGCACTGGCGGGCCGCGATCGTGGTGCTGCCGCTGAACGAGCAGAACGCCGAGCCGCTGCGCCGCACCGTGGAGCAGCTGGTCGGGCCCGCCCGGCAGGAGCTGGACGTGTGGTTGTGGGACGTCCGGACACTGACCAGCCCGTCCGCCTGAACGGCCCGGACCGCCTCGATCCCGCGCCCCGGCGCCGGTGGCGGCCGCGCCCGGTCGACGCGCTCGTGGTCGCCGGCTACCTCGGCCTGGCCGTGCTGCTCACCGCCGGCCAGTGGCGCCGGCCCGACCGGCTGTTCCACCAGGCCGGCGACCAGATGCTCTTCGAGTGGATGCTGGCCCGCGCCGCCCGGGCGGTGACCGGCGCGGAGAACCCGCTGCACAGCGCCGCGTTGAACGTGCCCGACGGGGTCAACCTCATGGCCAACACCTCGGTGCTCGGGCTGGGCGTGCCGCTCACCCCGGTCACCGCGCTGTTCGGCTCGCAGGTGGCCTTCCTCGTCGCCGTGGTGCTGTGCCTCGCCGGCACCGCCACCGCCTGGTACGCGCTGCTCGCCCGCCGGCTGGTCCGGTCCCGGGCCGCCGCGGCGGTCGGCGGGCTGTTCTGCGGCTTCGCCCCGGGGTTGGTGTCGCAGGCCGGGGCGCATCTGCACATGGCCGCCCAGTTCCTCGTCCCGGTGATCCTCGGGCTGGTGTTCCGGCCGGCCGCCGACCGGGCCCGCCGGGACGGGGTGCTGCTCGGGCTGGCCGTCGCCTACCAGGTCTTCCTCGGCGAGGAGGTGCTGGTCTTCCTGACCCTCGCGGCTGGGGTGTTCGCGGGGGCGTACGCGCTGGCCGACCGCGCGGGGGCCCGCCGTCTGGCGCCCGTGGTGGCGCGCCGGCTCGGCACCGGCGCCCTGGTCGCCGGGGTGCTGCTGGCGTACCCGCTGTGGGTCCAGTTCCACGGCTCCGGCCACTACACGGGGATGCCGTTCTACGCGCGGGGCTACCGGCTGGACCTGGCCTCCTACGCCACGGCCGCCCGGCAGACCGTCGCCGGGGACGGCTACCACGCCGGGCTGCTCTCCCCGAATCCCACCGAGGAGAACTCCTTCTTCGGGCCCTTCCTGCCGCTGCTGGCCGTGCTCATCGTGGTCCGGCTGTGGCGGCGGCCCCTCGTCCGGGCCCTGGCGGCCTGCGGGCTGCTCTTCGCGCTGCTCTCCCTCGGCACCACCGTGGTGGTGAACCGGCACGACACCGGGCTGCCCGGGCCGTACCGGCTGCTCGCCGGGGTGCCCCTGCTCGACCTCGTGGTGCCGGCCCGGTTCGCGCTGGTCTGCGTACCGGTGCTCGGGGTTCTGCTGGCCCTCGCCCTGGACCGGGTCCGGCGCCGCGCGGTCCGGACGTGGGCGCCGTGGGCGGGCGCGGTCGCCGCCGCGCTGCTGCCGCTCACCCCGACGCCGATCCGCACCGTGCCGGTCACGCCGGTGCCGGCCTTCGTGGCCGACGGCGGCTGGCGGGCGTACGTGCCGCCGGGGCGGACGCTGGTGCCCGTGCCGCCGGTCACCGGGTCGGCCGTCAGCCCGGCCACCTTCTGGTCGGCGCGCACCGGGCTGGCCTTCGACGCGCCGGGCGGCTACTTCATCGGTCCCCGCTCGGCCGCCGACCCGACCGCGCACTGGGGCGCGCCCGACCGGCCCACGTCGCTGCTGCTGCGCCGGGCCGCCGAGACGGGCCAGGTGCCGCCGATCGGCGAGGCGGAACGCCGCCAGGCCCTCGCGGACCTGCGGCACTGGCGGGCCGCGGTGCTGGTGCAGGCCGGCTCGACGCCGGGCGACCCGGTGCGCGCCACCGTGGACGCCCTGGTCGGCCCCGGCCGCGACGTCCCCGGCGCCCACCTCTGGGACGTCCGCCCCCTGACCGGCTGACCCGGCTCTCTCGCCTCAACGAGGGACGGGCCGCCGGGCCGTGATCGGCGCGCTGCCAGGCCCCCGTTTGGGTCGGACGTCGCCCGGCTGCCGGGGGTCGGCGACATCACGTTCGTAGGCGGCGTGAAGTTGTCCCCGAGCCGGCCGCGGCGGCCCGGCCGCACCGGTCGCCGGGCGGATCCGGTGGGGGCCGCGCGTGTCCGGTCAGACGCGGGCGCGGACGTCCCAGAGCCAGACGTCGTCCACGCGCTGCGGCTCGCCGAGCAACTGCGTCATCAGCTCGCGGAGCACCGCCTCGCGGGGGTTCGCGCCGAGCACCACCACCGACGCCTTCCAGAAGCGCAGGTCGTCGAGGGCCTGGCGGCGGTTCTCCTCGGTCAGCGGCGGGACCTTGTCGGCGTCCATCGTGGCGTAGACGAGGGTGCTGGTCGGCCGGTTCGGCGCCCCGAAGACCCCCTCGCCCGCCTCGTTGGGGCCGATGAAGTAGCCGCCGGGGATGGGGAACTCCTGCCCGGTCAGCGCACTCCAGCGCAGCGTGGGCAGGCCGTGCACGTTGCTCGGGATGGGCACCGGCACCAGGGTGCGGCCGTCCGGCACGTAGGGCCGCCAGCCGCCCGCCGTGATGAAGTGCGGCGGCGGATCGATCTGCTGGGCCGGCAGCGGGCGGGGGAACAGCGGCAGCAGCGCGGCCAGGATGGCGGCGTACCCGACGGGGCGCAGCCAGCGGCGGCGCGACCGCGTGCGGCCGGTCGATCCGGTGCGCTGGGCGGGCACCGGCGGGCGGCCGCGCCCGGACAGGGCGTCCCAGGCCAGCGCGAGCAGCACGCCGACCGCGGCGGCCACCACGAGGCTCAGCCGGGTCGGCATCATCATCTCGACCAGCGGGAGGTCGTCCGGCACGTACGCCCAGGGGCCGTCGACGGTGGTCTCCACGCCGTCGAAGCGCACCTTCGGGCCGATCGCGGCGACCGAGAAGACCACCACGAGCACGGCCAGGATCCGGGCCGGCACCGAGCGGCGTACCAGCAGCACCAGCGCGACCAGCGCGACCAGCACCAGCGGCCAGCCGAACCAGGTGTTCTGTTCGGTCAGCCCGATGGTCTTCTCCACCGCCTCGTCACCGGCCACGGTGTCCCGGGCGAAGGTGACGAAGGCCATCAGGTCCTCGCCCCAGTTGTGGAAGACCCCGCCCTGCAGGCCCCGGTAGGACTGCGGCCCGTTGAACTGGAACCAGATCGGGTAGGCGGTCAGCAGCAGGGCCAGCCCGCCGCCCACGCCGCCGGCGGCGAGGAACGCGCCGGCCCGCTCGCGGGCCGCGCGTGGTCGCTGCGCCACCCACGTCACCACGACGACCAGACAGGCCAGCGCGGTGAGCAGCAGCATCTCCTCGTTGATGAAGATCTGGTACGCCACCAGCAGGCCGAGCGCGATCCCGTTGCGCCGCCACCGGCCCGGTTCGCCGAGCCGCAGCACCCGGGCCACGATCAGCGGGAGCAGGAAGTTGGACACGAAGTTCGGCTGCCCGTTGGCGTGGTGCACGATGCCCGGCGCGAAGCCGAGGAAGGCGCCGCCGACGAAGGCCGCCCCGCGCGAGCGCACCAGATGCCGGGACAGCACCCAGTAGGAGGTGGCCGCGGTGGCCGAGAGCGCCGCGCCGAGGTAGAGCGCGTACATCACCTGCGGGCCGAGCAGGAGGGTGAGCGGCGCCAGCGGCAGGGTGACCCCGAGCAGCGAGGTGTTCGCCATCATGTTCACCCCGTCCGGCGCGTTCTGCCGGGCGGTGAACAGCGGGTTCTCCAGGTGACGCACCGAGTACGCGCCGTGCGCGAAGAGCCACTCGAACCAACTGTGGTCGGTCGGCAGGTGCGAGGAGACGCGGTGCTCCACGTCCCCCCAGTAGTTGAGGCAGACGAGAACCCCGAGCACCACATAGGCTCCGATGGCCAGCACGTCGGCGCGAGCCGGCCGGCGGCGGGGCCGACGCGGCGGATCCGCCACGGCGGGCCCGGCCTCGACGGGCGAGGAGTTCAGCGAGGGGTCCACCACCGGCACAGCCACGACGGGCCATCGTACAGGCGGCACCGGCTCGTGCCGGTCACGGCCGGACCGCCGGGACGGCGGCGCGGAGAGGGGTGGTCGTGACCGTCATCGATCTGGGTGACCTGCGCGACGACGCCGCGCCCGAGCCGGCGACCCGCCGGCCGCGGGCCGTCGGCCGTCCGTTCCGGAGCGTCGTGGTGCTGCTGGTGGCGTTGGTCACGCTCACCGCCGCGGCCCCGCCGCCGCGGCCCGGCGTGCATACCCTGGCAGGCGGCCCCGCGGCCGCCGCGTTCGTCTCCGGCGATCGGGCGTACGTGGTGCAGCCGCCGGATCCGCAGCGCGGCGTGGGGCGGCAGCTCGTCGCGTACCGGGTGGGCGGCGGTCCACCCCGGACACTCTGGCGGACGCTGCTGCCCGGGGCGGGCGTCGCCACGGAGGTGTGGGAGCAGGACGGCACGGTGCTGCTCGTCGGGCGGACCGCCGGCGACATGGGGTGGGAGACGGTCGGCTTCGACGCCGGCACCGGCCGGGTGAGGTGGCTCCAGCCCGGGGTGGGCTTCCCGGCCGGCGAGGCGCTGCTCATGCAGGTACCCCAGGTGGCGGGCCGGCAGCCGATCCGCCGGGTGGCGGTGAGCGACGGCCGGACCCTCTGGTCGGCCCCGGGCACGCCGGACGACGTCGGGCTCAGCTTCGGTCCGTCGGGGGTGGACCGGCTGGTCTACCTGCCGGCCGACGGCGAGACCGTCGTGTACGACGCGGCCAGCGGCGCCCGGCTGGTCGCCCGCGACCTGCGCCCCGGCGACCTGCCCACCCGGCAGCGGACGCTGATCGCCGCCGGGATGCTGCTGGTGATCCGGGACGCCGGCGGCACCGTCACCGGCTACGACCTGGACACCCTCCAGCGGCGCTGGACGGCGGCGCTCCCGCTGGTCGGCTACGCGGAGCGGTGCGGCAGCCTGCTCTGCGCCACCCGCCAGACCGGCGGGATGTGGGCGCTCGATCCCGCCACCGGCACCGTGCGGTGGACCGACGACCGGTGGGCGGGGACGCTGGCGGCCGCCGGCGGCCGGCTCGTGGTCGCCGCGGGCGCGATCACGGGAAACGCTCTCGCGGTGGTCGAGGAGGGCACCGGCCGGCTCGTCGCCGACCTCGGCGAGTGGGACGTGATCCCGCAGGTCGAGTACGACGGCCGGCTGTTCGGCGTCCGGCGCACCGGGGACGGCCGCCTGCTCCTCGCCGAGTTGGACGCGGCGGCCGGCCGCGCCGAGGTGCGCGAGGTGCTGGTCGACGCCGCGGGCGACTGCCGGATGGGCGCGAAGCTGCTCGTCTGCCGCCGCAAGGACGGCGGGTTCGGGCTGTGGCGGCTGCCGTGAGCCCGGTCATCGAGCTGGGGGAGCTGCGGCGCGGCGGGGAGGCCGACGAGCCGGCTCCGGCGCCGGTCCGGCCGCCGGGCCGGGTGGCCCGGATGGTGGCGGTCTGCTGCCTCGCGCTGCTGTCCCTGGCCGCTGCGGCCCCGCCGGCCCGGCCGCCGGTGGGGAGCCGGGTGGCCGCCGCGCAGGGCGCCATGTTCCTGGTGCTGGCCGACCGGCTCGTGGTGGCCGACGGCCCGGGCACGGCCGGCCTGGGCGGCCGGGTGGTCACGGGGCACGGGCTGCCCGGCGGCGAGCCGCTGTGGCGGTTCACGCTGGCGGCCGGCGACCGCGTCCTCGGGCTGAGCGCGGTGGCAGGGGGGCTGCTGGTGACGAGCAGCCCGGCCGGGGCCGGCCAGACACTCTCCACCCTGCTGGATCCGGCGACCGGCGCGGTCCGCTGGCGGCACTCCGGGTACCTGGTGTCGACCGCGTCCGGCGGGGTGCTGTTCGAGACCTCGCCCCGAACCGGGGCGGGGGGCACGATCGTGGCCGTCGATCCGGCCTCGGGCGCGGTCCGCTGGTCGCTGCCACTGCCCAACAGCGGGGCGGCCTACCGCACGGGCGACCGCGGGGTGACGCAGATCGTGCTGGCCAGCCCGGACGGCCGGGTGGAGGTGCACGACGCGGACTCCGGCGCGCTGCTGCACGCCGGCCGGGTGCCGCCGGCCGCGGACCGGGTCGCCTACCGGTTCTCCCAGGTGGTGGCCGGCCTGCTGCTGGTCGACGGGGCGGCGGGCACGGTCACCGCGTACGGGCTGGACCGGCTGGACCGGCGCTGGAGCGTGCCCGTGGAATCCCCCGGCGGGGCCTGGTTCGTCGAGTGCGGCGGGATGGTGTGCATCCGCGACCAGATCGGCGGGGTACGCGCCCTGGACCCGGTCACCGGTCGGCTGAGCTGGATGGACGATCGATGGGCCGGGCTGGCGCCCGTCGGCGGCCGGCTGCTCGGCGTCGGGCCGGAGCTGGAGCTGTCGGTGCTCGACCCGGCCACCGGCCGTGCCATCACCCGGCTCGGACGCTGGCGGCTCACGGGCTTCGGGAGCGACCCCACCCGGCTGCTCGGGCTGCGCCGGCTGACCGGCGACCGCATGCTGGCCGCCACGCTGGACCTGGCGTCCGGCGAGGCCCGGATCCGGGCGGTGCTGCCGGGCTGGTGGGACGAGTGCGCCGACTCGGGCGGGTCGCTGGTCTGCCTGCGCCCGTCCGGCGGGCTGATGATCTGGCCGGTGGGCCGCTGACTACCAGTTGGCCTGCGCGGGCGCCGGCGGCAGCGGCACCGACTCCGGGCGCACCACGTAGACGACGCCGCCGCTGCCGCCCTGCCAGGCCGCCTCGAACGCCGCCCGGGGCACGGTCCGCCGCACCCCCTCGTCGTCCGGGGCGTACGGGTCGTTGAGCACCGGGTCGCCCTCGGCCGTGAAGCCGACCAGCACGATGAGGTGCCCCCGGGTGTCGTAGTCCAGCCCGGGCACCTGCCCCCGGTGGAAGGCCGCCGAGACGATCAACGGGATGCCGGCGGCCACGAACCGTTCCGCCTCGGCCAGCGAGCGCAGCCGGGTCACGAACGCGTCCACCCCGTGCAGCCCCGCGTACGCGGCGTTGAACGCCCAGTTCCCGGCCCCCGCGTAGGCGTGGTCGTAGCAGTGCCGGGCGGCGTGCACCACGACCGGCCGGGGGCCGGGCGGGGCGACCCAGGCGTACCGGTCGGGGGTGGGGCCGGCGCCCCAGAAGTCGAGCACCATCGAAACGCAGGTGGGGCTGCACCAGGAGTCCCCGCCGCCGCCCCAGCGGGTCTCCCCGCCGGCGTGCAGCCGCTGCGCGTAGCGGGGCACGTCGAGCACCCGGCCCCGGGCCTCGCCGGTCGCCGTGCCGATCGGGCCCGGTGTCGGGACCGGCCCGCCGTCGGGCGCGCCGGGCGCGCCCGCCCGGGTGGCCGGCGTGCCGATGCTGGTCCGGTCGCCGGCCGAGGCGACCACGCCGACCGTGCGCAGCACCGGGCCCGCCGGCGCGTCGCTGCGCCGGAGCAGGGTGACGCGCACCTGCCAGCCGGTGACCGCCGCACCTGTGACGCGCAGGGTGTCGGCCGCGACCGAGGCCGCGTCGTCCGCCTGTCCCGGCACGGAGGAGCGGTGGATGGTCGTCTCGTCGGCGGCCCACCGGCCCAGCTCGTACCAGCCGGTGGTGGCGACGTCGCCGGCCCAGCCGCGCAGCTCCACCCGCAGCCAGCAGCCGGCCGGGGCGTCGGCGGTCCAGGAGGGGACCAGCTCGGCGGCGGCGAAGCCGACCGGCACCACCGGGGAGGTCCAGCTCGCCGCGTCGTAGCCGGCGGTGTCGCCGGAGTGCGGGTCGGTGTGGTTCAGCCGTTCGGCCGGCGTGCCGAGCACCAGGCCGTCCGGGCCGGCGGCCACCCCGTCGGCGGTGCCGAGGTGCAGGTCGGCCGGGAAGCGGAAGCGGTGGTACGTCACGTCCCGGCCGGGGTCGACAGCGGTCATGCGGGCTCCCGTCGGGCTCGGGCCCGGGCCGGTGGCCGGGGCGTTGTCGCTCGCTGCCGGGCAGCATCGCGTACCTGAAGATTTTTTGCAACGACGGCGCGCGAGGGACGCTTGGTGGCCCGCACTAGGTTGTGGGAGGTCACGAGGCGGGAGGCCGGGATGCGGGTACTGGTGGTCGAGGACGAGCGGAACCTCGCCGACGCGATCGCGCGCGGGCTGCGCAAGCGCGGGATGGCCGTGGACGTCGCCTACGACGGTGACGCCGGGCACGAGGCGGCCTTCGTCACCCGCTACGACGTGGTGATCCTGGACCGGGACCTGCCCGGTGTGCACGGCGACCGGATCTGCGCCGACCTGGCCGCCTCCGGCGCGCTGACCCGGGTGCTGATGCTGACCGCCAGCGTCACCGTCGCCGACCGGGTGGAGGGGTTGCAGCTCGGCGCCGACGACTACCTGCCGAAGCCGTTCGCCTTCGACGAGCTGGTCGCCCGCGTGCAGGCGCTGGGCCGGCGGGCCACCCCGGCCGCCCCGCCCGTGCTGGAGGTGGCCGACCTGGTGCTCGACCCGGCACGCCGGGTGGTCACCCGGGGCGGGGAGCCCGTCGAGCTCACCAACAAGGAGTTCGGCGTGCTGGCCGAGCTGCTCAAGGCCCGCGGCGCGGTCGTCTCCAGCGAGGAACTGCTGGAGCGGGTCTGGGACGCGAACACCGACCCGTTCACCACGATCGTCCGGGTCACCGTGATGACGCTGCGCAAGAAGATCGGCGACCCGCCGCTGATCGAGACGGTGGTCGGTGCGGGCTACCGGATCGGCGAGGCCGGCGCATGAGCGGCCGATCCCGGTTGCGGCCCACCCTGCGGCTGCGGCTCACCCTGCTCAACGGGGTGCTGCTGGTCGGTGCCGGTGCGGTCCTGGTGCTGCTGGCCTGGCTGCTGGTCCGGGACGCGCTGCGCCCCGCCGACGAGCGGGAACTGCTGGTCAAGGCCCTGGTGGCGCTGGTGGCCATCGGCATGGTCGGGGTCGCCGGGGCGTACGCGGTGGCCGGCCGGGCGCTGCGCCCGCTGCACCAGGTCACCGCCACCGCCCGCCGGCTCGGTGAGACCACCCTGGACGAGCGGATCGGCTGGTCCGGCGCGAACGACGAGGTGGCCGAGCTGGCCGAGACCTTCGACGCCATGCTGGACCGGATCAGCGCCGCCTTCGAGGCGCAGAAGCGGTTCGTGGCCAACGCCTCGCACGAGCTGCGGACGCCGCTCGCGGTGATGCGCACCGAGATCGACGTGACGCTCAGCGACGACGAGGCGGACCTCGCCGAGTACCGCCGGATGGCCAGCGTGGTACGGGAAGCGTCGGAACGCGCCAACGGGCTCGTCGACGCGCTGCTGGTGCTGGCCCGCAGCGAGGCGCAGACCGGCGGCCGGCTGGCCCGCCGCACCGAGTTCGACCTGGCCGTGGGCACCGCCAACGCGCTCTCCGCGATGGCCCGCGAGGTCGAGCGGATCGGCCTCAAAGTGCACACCTCGCTGCGCGCCGCCCCGGTGGTCGGCGATCCCGGCCTGCTCGACCGGCTCGCCGGCAACCTGGTGGAGAACGCGGTCCGCTACAACCACCTGCACGGCCGGCTCTGGGTACGCACCGGCACCGACGGGCAGCGGTCCTGGCTGGTGGTCGGGAACACCGGCTTCGAGGTCGCGCCCGCCGACGTGCCGGGGCTGTTCGAGCCCTTCCGGCGCGGCGGGCAGGAACGCACCGGTGCCCGCGGCTCCGGTCTCGGACTGTCCATCGTGCGCGCCGTCTGCGACGCGCACGGCGGCACGGTGAAGGCGGTCGCCCAGCCGGGTGGCGGCCTGGAGGTGACCGTCACCCTGCCGTGGGCCGACGCGCCCGCGGCCACCTGAGGGCCCGATCGGCGTCCGCGCGGCCGACCGACCGGTACGCGCCGGACCGCCGACCCGACGGCCGCCGCCCGCCGAACCACCATCGGCGGTCACCTGTTCGTGCGGCCGGCCCGGCTGTCCCGTCCGCTCGCCACGGGTGGTCGGGCGGGAGCGGCGCGGTGGTCGGGCAGAAAGCGTGGCCGGTGCTGGACGGCCGGTGACCGGTGGCCCAGGGTGATTGCTGCGACACGCCTGTCCGCACCAGTCTCCGGAGCTGCCAGTGACCCCACCCTCGGCCCTCGCGCGCCGTGTCCTCGTGGCTTTCGCCGCCGTCGCGCTCACCGCCGCCGGGCTCGCCCCGGCCGGTCCCGCCGCCGCCGCGCCCGACCACACCACGCTGGTCAAAGCGACACCCTCCACCGCCTCGCCGGACATCATGGACGGCACGGTCGACGCGATCCACGACGCCGGCACGAAGATCATCGTGGCCGGCTCGTTCACCCGGGTGCAGAACCGCGGGACCGACGTCGACATCCCCCGCAGCTACCTGCTCGCCTTCGACAAGGCCACCGGCACGGTGGACACCGCCTTCGCGCCGGCCGTCGACAACGAGGTGTACGCGGTGGTCGCCGGACCCACCGCCGGGACGGTCTTCGTGGCCGGCAAGTTCAACACGGTCAACGGGGTCACCCGGCGCAAGGTGGCCCTGCTCAACGTCGCGACCGGCGCGGTGGTCACCAGCTTCGCCGGCCCGGCGTTCAACGGGCTGGTCAACGACATCGCCCTGGTCGGCGGGCGGCTGCTGGTCGGCGGCATCTTCACCACGGCCGGCAACCCCAACCCGCGCGGCGGCCTCGCCTCGCTCAACGCGAGCACCGGCGCGGTGGACGGCTACCTCACCACGGCGCTCACCGAGCACCACAACTACGACGGGGTCAGCGGCTCCAACGCCGGCGTCGGTGCCGAGAAGCTGGCCGTCTCACCGGACGGCACGAAGCTCGTGGTGATCGGCAACTTCAAGAAGGCCGACGGGGTGCTGCACGACCAGATCGTCAAGCTGGACCTGGGCGCCACCGCGGCCACCGTGGCCGACTGGAACACCAGCCGGTACACCCCGCGCTGCGCCTGGTGGGCGTTCGACTCGTACATGCGGGATCTCGCGTTCGCCCCGGACGGCAGCTACTTCGTGGTGGTGACCACCGGCGCGCCGAACGGCGGCACGCTCTGCGACGCGGCCGCCCGCTGGGAGGCCGGCGCCACCGGCACGGACCTCCAGCCCACCTGGGTCGACTACACCGGCGGCGACACCTACCTCTCGGTCGGCATCAGCGAGCAGGCGGTCTACGTCGGCGGCCACTTCCGCTGGTTGAACAACAGCTTCGGCGGCGACTCCGCCCAGGCCGGCGCCGTCGGCCGGCCCAGCATCGCGGCCCTCGACCCGCGCACCGGCCTGCCGCTGTCCTGGAACCCGGGCCGGCACCCGCGCGGCATCGGCGCGTCCGAGATGCTGGTCACCCCGGCCGGTCTCTGGGTCGGCTCGGACACCTCGTGGATCGGCAACTTCCAGTACCGGCGGGAGCGGATCGCGTTCTTCCCGCTGACCGGCGGCGCCGCGCCGCACCCGACCACCACGGCCGCCCTGCCGGGCAACGTGTACCAGGCCGGTGTCCCGGCGCCCACGAACGTGCTGTACCGGGTCAACGCGGGCGGCCCCCTGGTCGTGTCCACGGACAGCGGGCCGGACTGGGCGGCCGACGACGGCGGCAACCCCAGCCCGTACCACAACGCCGGGAGCAGCACCGCCGGCTTCGCTCCGGTGGGCGGCGTGGACGCCACCGTGCCGGCCGGCACCCCGGCCGCGCTCTACACCGACGAGCGCTGGGATCCCGCCGGTGACGCGGAGATGAGCTGGCAGTTCCCGGTGCCCGCGGGCACCGAGGTCCAGGTGCGGCTCTACCTGGCCAACCGGTACGACGGCACCGCCGCCCCCGGCTCCCGGATCTTCGACGTGGCGGTGGAGGGGACGACCGTCCTGGACGACCTCGACCTGTCCGCCACCGTCGGGCACAACGTGGGCACCATGCGGGCGTTCACCGTGGTCAGCGACGGCTCGATCGGCGTCGACTTCCGGCACGTGGTGGAGAACCCACTGGTCGACGGCATCGAGATCGTCAAGACCGGCGCCCCGCCCGTCGGCACCGGCAACGAGGTGCAGGTCCGGTCGTACGACGGGGTCACCACGGTCGGCGCGGCCGCCCCGGTGGCCGTTCCGGACGGCACCGCGTGGTCCACGGCGCGGGGCGCGTTCTGGGTCGGCGGCACGCTCTTCTACGGGATGAACGGGTCGCTGTGGCGGCGCACCTTCAACGGGTCCACCTTCGGCGCCGCGTCGGCGGTCGACCCGTACCACGACGCCTACTGGGACGCGGTGGAGACGGATTCCGGCCCGGCGGGCCAGACGTACGCCGGGGTGACGAACAACTTCTACCCGGAGATCCCCAACGTCACCGGCATGTTCTACAGCGGCGGGCGGCTCTACTACACGCTGGCCGGGCAGAGCGGCCTGTTCTGGCGCTGGTTCACCCCGGACAGCGGCGTCGTCGGCGCGGAGAAGTTCACCGTCGCGGGTGCGGGCGGATTCGCCGACGCCGGGTCGGTCTTCCTCGCCGGCAGCACCCTCTACAAGGTCAACCGCAGCACCGGCGAACTGTCGGCCACCGACTGGGCTGGCGGTGCGCCGGTCGCCGCGTTCACCGTGCGCAGCGGCCCGGCCGTGGACGGCGTCGACTGGCGGGCGAAGGCGGTCTTCGTCGGCCCGTGACCCCGGGCACTCGTCCGGCCCGGTCCCGCCTCGCGGGGCCGGGCCGGCTTGTCCCCGCCGCCGGGTGGTGACATGATCAGCGGCGTCAGCCCGAGACGCGGAAGGGGGTGTGGTCGATGTCCACCGTGAACCGTCCCGCGCCCCGCAGTCGCCGCTGACCTCTCTCACTCCGGCGGGGCGCACTCCGATCCAGGAGGAAGCACCGTGAGTGCACAGATCCACTGCGTCACCGTCGAGAGCGACGACCCGTACACCCTGGCCAGCTGGTGGGCGCGGGTTCTCGACCGCAAGCTGAACGACGACGATTTCCCGGGCGACCCGGAGGCGGTCCTCGCCGCTCCCGACGGCCACGGCCCCGACCTGCTGTTCGTCTCGGTGGGGGAGCGGCACGGCAAGGGCGCGTTCCACCTCGACGTGCACGCCGCCGAGGGGACCCGGGACGAGGAGGTGGCGCGGCTGCGCGACCTCGGGGCCACCCTGGTCGCCGACCGCCGCCGGCCGGACGGCACCGGCTGGGTGGTGCTCGCCGACCCCGAGGGCAACGAGTTCTGCGTCTGCCGCAGCCCCGCGGAGCGTGCCGCGTCGGCCTGACCGCTGAAACGGGACCGGGCCCCCGCCGTCACGGCGGGGGCCCGGTCCACCGGACTCGCGGGGCTCAGCCCTGCTTCTCGATCTCACCGCGCATGGTGACGAACTCCGGCTGGATCTCGGCGGCGGACTTGAAGTAGACCACCACCATGCCGAGGCTGCCCTTGTCGGCCCAGACGCAGACGGCCACCGGGATGCTGTCGGCCTTGCCGTCGCCGCACTTGGCCTCGCCGCCCATCGGGCCGGCGTCGACCGTCTTGAACTCCTTGGCGCCCAGCTGGGGCGTGATCGCCGTGATGGCGTCCGCCATCTCCTTCTGCGGGTCGGCGATGACACCGGACGCGCCGGCGATCATGACCATGTCCTTCTTCGCGGGCTCGCCGTAGAACGCGCCGACCGTGCTGGTGGCGTTCGGGACGTCCTTGGCGATCTCCGACTTCATCTGCGTGGCGGCCGACTGGAGCTGCGGCTCGGTGATCTTCGGCCGGCCGGCCAGCGTGGGGGGCTCGACCAGGCGGGTCTTGGTCGCCGTGACCACGTCGCCGACCTCGTCCTTGACGCCGAGCCAGAGGGCGACGCCGCCGCCCACGCAGAGCACCAGCACCACGGCCAGCACGATGAGCAGGATCTTGCCGACGCTCGACTTCTTCTTGGGCGGCAGCGGGGCCGGGGCGCCGTAGCCGGGCTGCCCGGTCTCCAGGTAGCCGCCGCCGTGCTGCTGGCCGTACTGCTGACCGGGCTGGCTCTCCGGGTAGCCGCCGCCGTACTGCTGGCCGGGCTGGCTGCTCTCCGGGTAGCCGCCGCCGTACTGCGGCTGCTGCTGTGGAGCCGGCGGGTAGCCGCCGCCGTACGAGGGCTGCTGCGGCGGCTGGTAGCCACCGGGCTGCTGGTGGGGCGGGGGGTAGGAACCGGGGTAGGGATTGGACGGCGGCTGGGACATGGTGACAGCTCCTCAGAAATCCGGACGCGTGATCGTAGCGAGCGGCACCGACGCGGCACCGTCCGGCCGGTCCCGCCGTGACGAAACCGGAACCGGGTCGTGACCGGCCCGGCCGGGCGACGTCCCGCCGGCGAGCGCTCGGTGTCCACGCGGTGACCGGCCGGCGGACGGCCCGGAAACGCCGATCGCGGCGGCCGGACCGTCCGGAGGGGACGGCCGGCCACCGCGATCGTGGGGAGCGGCGGTGCGGATCAGGCTGACGGCTCCAGGTCGCGGCGCGGCGTCAGACGTACCGAACTGGGGTTGTCACCGCAGGCTGGCTACCCCGCGGGGCAGGAACCGCTTACCGGTGACCCGCTCGGCGGTGCCGGTCCGGTCCAGGTACGGCGTGACGCCGCCCAGGTGGAACGGCCAGCCGGCGCCGAGGATCATGCACAGGTCGATGTCCTGCGCCTCGGCGACGACGCCCTCGTCGAGCATGAGCCGGATCTCCTGCGCCAGCGCGTCCAGCGCGTTCTGCCGGACCTGCTCGGCCGTGAGCGGCTGGTCGCCGACCACGAGCAGCTTGGCGACCTCCTCGTTGACCTGGTCGTCGACCACGATCGGCTGGCCCGAGTCGGCGATGCGCTTGAGGTTCTCGCTGATGCCGAACCGGTCCGGGAACGCGGCGTGCAGCGTGCCGCCCACGTGGTACGCCACGGCCGGGCCGACCAGCTGGAGCAGGGCGAGCGGGCGCATCGGGAGGCCCAGCGGGTCCAGCGCGCTGTTCGCCACGTCCAGCGGGGTGCCCTGGTCGACGGCCGCGAAGACGGTGCCGAGGAAGCGGGTCAGCAGCCGGTTGACCACGAACGCCGGGGCGTCCTTGACCAGCACGCTCGACTTCTTCAGCTGCTTGCCGACCGCGAACGCGGTCGCGAGTGTGGCGTCGTCGGTCCGCTCGCCGCGGACGATCTCCAGCAGCGGCAGCACGGCGACCGGGTTGAAGAAGTGGAACCCGACCACCCGCTCCGGGTGCTCCAGGTCGGCGGCCATCTCGGTGATCGACAGGCTGGAGGTGTTGGTGGCGAGCACCGCCTCCGGCTTCACGATCTTCTCCAGCTCGGCCCAGACCTGCTTCTTGACGCCGAGGTCCTCGAAGACCGCCTCGATGACGAAGTCGGCGTCGGCGAAGGCGGACTTGTCGACCGAGCCGCTGACCAGCCCGTACAGCTTGGCCGCGGTGCCCTTGTCCATCCGGCCCTTGCTGACGGCCTTCTCGATCTGGGTGTGCACGTAGCCCACGCCCTTGTCCACCCGGGTCTGGTCCAGGTCGGTCATGACGACCGGCACCTGGAGGCGGCGGGCGAAGAGCAGGGCGAGCTGGCTGGCCATCAGGCCGGCGCCGACGATGCCCACCTTGGTGACCGGGCGGGCCAGGCCCTTGTCCGGCGCGCCGGCCGGCCGCTTGGCCCGCCGCTGCACCAGGTCGAAGGCGTACAGGCCGCTGCGCAGCTCCTCGGAGAAGATCAGGTCGGCCAGCGCCTCGTCCTCGGCCGCGGTGCCGGCGGCGAAGTCGCCGTCCTTCGCGGTCTCCAGCAGGTCCAGCGCCTTGTACGCGGCCGGGACCGCCCCGTGCAGCCGCTGGTCCAGGGTCTGCCGGGCGAAGTAGAGCACACCCGCCCACATGTCCTTGTCGACCTCGGGCCGGGTCACGGTGACCTCGCCCCGGACGACGCCGGCGGCCCACTCCAGGGAACGCTCCAGGAAGTCGGCCGGCTCCAGCAGCACGTCCGCGATGCCCATCTCCGCCGCCTGCTTCGGCTTGAGCATCTTGTTCTGCATCAGCGGGTTCTGCAGGATCACCTGGGTCGCGGCCGGGATGCCGATGAGGTTCGGCAGTAGCTGGGTGCCGCCCCAGCCGGGGACCAGCCCGAGCGAGACCTCGGGCAGCGCCAGGGCCGCCGCGCCCGCTGACAGGGTCCGGTAGTGGCAGTGCAGGGCCAGCTCCAGGCCGCCGCCCATCGCCGCGCCGTTGACGAAGGCGAAGGTGGGTACCGCGCTGTCCTTGAGGCGGGCGAAGACCCGGTGGCCGAGCCGGCCGATCTCCAGCGCCTGTTCGCGGTTCTCCAGCTGCGGCAGGCTGGTGATGTCCGCGCCCACGCAGAAGATGTACGGCTTGCCGGTGACCGCGATGAACGCCGGGTCCGCCGCCAGGGCCGCGGTGATCGCCTCGTCCAGGCTGGTCAGGCCGCCCGGACCGAAGCTGTTCGGCTTGGTGTGGTCGAAGCCGTTGTCCAGGGTGATGAGGGCGGCGGGGCGGTCCAGCCCCGGCACGTTCACCTGGCGCAGCAGCGCCTTGGTGACGACCTCGTTCGCTGCGGCGAGGCTCACTTGTCTCCACCCTCCCCCTGCGCGGACTTGCTGGACTCCGTCCAGTGTGGGTTCTCCCAGATCACGGTGCCGCCCATGCCGATGCCGATGCACATGGCGGTGAGGCCGTAGCGGACCTCGGGGTGCTCGGCGAACTGCCGGGCGAGCTGGGTCATCAGCCGGACGCCGGAGGAGGCGAGCGGGTGACCGATGGCGATCGCGCCGCCCCACGGGTTCACCCGCGGGTCGTCGTCGGCGATGCCGAAGTGGTCGAGGAAGGCGAGCACCTGCACCGCGAAGGCCTCGTTCAGCTCGAACAGGCCGATGTCGTCGATGCTCAGGCCGGCGATGCGCAGCGCCTTCTCGGTCGACGGGATCGGGCCGACACCCATCACCTCGGGCTCGACGCCGACGAAGCCGTACGACACCAGCCGCATGCCGATCGGCAGGCCCAGCTCGCGGGCGGTCTCCTCGGCGACGAGCAGGGCGGCCGTGGCGCCGTCGTTCAGGCCGGCCGCGTTGCCCGCGGTGACCTTGCCGTGCGGGCGGAACGGGGTCTTGAGGGTGGCGAGCTTCTCCAGCGAGGTCTCCCGGGGAGCCTCGTCGGTGGTGGCCAGGCCCCAGCCGGTCTCGGGGTCGCGGATCGCCACCGGCACCAGGTCGCCCTGGAGCTTGCCGTTGGCGTACGCCTTGGCGGTCTTCTGCTGTGAGGCGAGCGCGAACGCGTCGGTGCGCTCCTTGGTGATGTGCGGGACCCGGTCGTGCAGATTCTCCGCGGTGGCGCCCATGACCAGCGCGGACGGGTCGACCAGCTTCTCCGCGATGATCCGCGGATTGGGGTCGACGCCCTCGCCCATCGGGTGGCGGCCCATGTGCTCGACGCCACCGGCGATGGCGACGTCGTAGGCGCCCACGGCGATGCCGCTGGCCACGGTGGTGACGGCGGTCATCGCGCCCGCGCACATCCGGTCGATGGCGAAGCCGGGCACCGTCTTGGGCAGGCCGGCCAGCAGGGCGGCGGTGCGGCCGATGGTCAGGCCCTGGTCGCCGATCTGGGTGGTGGCCGCGATGGCGACCTCCTCCACCTTCTCCGGCGGCAGCTGCGGGTTGCGCCGCATCAGCTCGCGGATGCAGCGGATCACCAGGTCGTCGGCGCGGGTGTTGGCGTACATGCCACCCGCCTTGCCGAACGGGGTGCGGACGCCGTCGACGAAGACGACATCCCGAACTTCACGGGGCACTTGGAGCCTCCTCTTCGACCATAATTCGGCCTCCGCGCCGCAAGGCGGCGCTACGGACCGAATGAGGGCCGGCCGGCACTGGCATTTCCCCGGATGCTACTCGCCAGTAACCAATGCCGACACCACCCCCCGTGTGGCCAACCCCACATCGCATCCCGCCCCGTCGATCAAGAAGTTTGCGTCGGGAACCGGCGGGTCACCGACGCGAACTTCTTGATCAACCAGGAGGTTGGGGTCAGGACGGGGGGAGGTGAAGGGCCTCTGTCAGGGCGGGAAGGAGGAGGGTGATCTGCCACTCGCGGGCGCCGAAGGTGCGCAGGGTCTCCGCGACCGTGTCGTCGGTGATCTCCTCGGGCGGTTGCCAGGCCAGGCGGCGGACGTAGTCCGGGGCGATGAGGTTCTCCGGCGGCAGGTGGTGCGCGCCGGCCGTGCCGACCACCACCTCGCGGCAGCGGGCCAGGCGGCCGGCCGCCACCGGGTCCCGCTCCGCCCACCGGTGCGGCGGGGGCGGACCCTCCACCACGGGGTTCACCGGCAGGGCGTCGTCCGGCAGCTGGCGCGCGTCGTCCAGGGCCGCCAGCCAGGTACGCGCCAGCCGGCGCACCGAGCGGCCACCGAAACCGGGAAGCGTCAGCAGGGTCTTCTCGTCCCTCGGGTCCAGCTCGGCGGCCGCCACGATGGCCGAGTCCGGGAGCACCCGGCCCGGTGCGGCGTCCCGCCGCGCGGCGATCTGGTCCCGCGCGTACCACAGCGAGCGCACCCGGGCCTGGGCCCGCGCGCCGCGTACCCGGTGGATGCCCGAGGTGCGGCGCCACGGCTCGGCGCGGACCCGGGCCGGGCGGGCGCCGTTGCGCACCAGCGCCGCGAACTCCTCCGCGGCCCACGCCGACTTGCCCTGCTTGGTCAGCTCCTCGTCCAGCGCGTCACGCAGGTCGACGAGCAGCTCCACGTCCAGCGCCGCGTACGTCAGCCAGGACTCCGGCAGCGGCCGGCTCGACCAGTCCGCCGCGGAGTGGTGCTTCTCCAGGCTGTAGCCGAGCACCTGCTCGGTCAGCGCGGCCAGGCCCACCCGCTCGAAGCCGGCCAGCCGGGCGGCCAGCTCGGTGTCGAACAGCCGGCGCGGGCGCAGCCCCAGCTCGGCGAGGCAGGCGAGATCCTGGCTGGCGGCGTGCAGCACCCACTCGGCCTCGGCGATCACCCCGTCGAGGCCGGTGAGGTCGGGCAGCGGCAGCGGGTCGATCAGCGCCGTGCCGGAGCCCGCCCGGCGCAGCTGCACCAGGTAGGCGCGCTGGCTGTAGCGGTAGCCGGAGGCGCGCTCGGCGTCCAGGGCCACCGGGCCGGTGCCGGCCGCGAAGCGGGCCACGACCTCGTCGAGCTCGCTCGGAGTGGCCACCGGCGCGGGCGTGCCCTCGCGCGGAGCGGTCAGTGGGACGGGCCCGCCGGCGGCTGGTTCGGTCCCCGCGTCCGCCGGCTCCGGCGCGGCCGAGGACGGATGCGGCGACGCCTCTTCCGTACGGCTTTCGGCGGCCCGACGGCGCAGGGGTGGTTCGTCGGTCACCTGACAACCCTAGTGCGCCGGGCGATCCGGTGTGCGCAGCCGGTCGGGCGCGTGTCGGCGGGATGTCCGACAGGTGTCGGGACCGGGTCGGGTTGCGCCGGGATGGCAGGGTCGGACAACGGGGGCGACAAACCCCTTTCACGCAGGTACGGTCCATCGAGCCGCGGGCCGCGAGAAGGTCGGTGCGGTCACGGGGGAGGACAGGATCATGACGGGCGCGTACGGGGCCGGTGACGGCGTGCCGGGACAGGGCGGCGACGAGACGGCCGCCCCGGATCGGGCCGGGGCCGACCGGCCGGGGCCGCTGCCTCCACGCATCGTCCCGCCGACCGGCCACGCCACCGTTCCCGGCCAGCCCACGACGAACCTCCCGGGCACCCCCGCCGCCGGCTTCCCGCCGGGCAGCGCCGCGACCGCATCCGCTGCCGGCTACGGCTCGGCGCCCGCCGCCCCCGGCTCCGCTCCGGGTGCCGGCTACGGCTCCGCCGCCGTCCCCGCCCCCGGCTACGCGCCCGCCGTCCCCGGCTACGCGCCCGCCGCCTCCGGCTCCGCGTCCGTCGCGCCCGGTCCCGGCCTCGCTGCGCCGAGCGCCGACGGGTCGGGGGTTCGGGCGACCTGGTCGGCGCCGCCGAACAGCGGTCAGTGGGGCGGTCCGGCCGCACCCACCCCGCGCACCCCCGACGGCTGGCCGCCACCGACCGGCGCCGTGCCGGGGCAGCCGGCCGCCCCCGGGCAGTTCGCCGGCCAGCCCGCCGCCCACCCGGTCCCGCCGGCCGCGAGTCCCGTCGCTCCGCCCGAGGCCTCGGCGCAGTCCAGCGCCTACCCGGCCCAGTTCACTCCCGGCCCGGCCCACCCGGCCCCGGCGTCCGGCGCCGCCGTTCTGAGCCCGCCGACCTCCGGCCCGGCCTATCCGGCTCAGCCGACGTCCGGCCCGGCCTTCCCGAGCCCGCCGGCCTCCGGCCCGGCCTACCCCGGACAGCCGGCCGCCGGGTTGCCCGCCGGGCAGCCGGACCGCCCCGGGCGGGGACGCCGGCTGCCGGTGGTGGCGCTGGTGCTGGCCGGGATCCTGGTCCTGGTGGCGGGCGTGCAGGCGTACCAGATCCATCGGCTCGACGACCGGCTCGCCGCCACCGACAAGCGGCTGGCCGAGGCGCAGGGCGCGGCCGCCGGCCGGCTCGACGGCCTGGAGGAGCGGGCGGGCGCGCTGGAGAAGCAGGCCGGCGCCGCGTTCAACCCGGAGGCCGTGGCCAGCGCGGTGCTGCCCAGCGTGTTCCGGGTGCGGGCCGGCCAGTTCACCGGCACGGCCTTCGCCATCGGCAAGGCTCCCGCCGGGGGCGGCACCACGCTGCTCACCAACTTCCACGTCGTGGAGTCGGTCTTCACGGCCGGCGAGCGCAAGGTCTTCCTGGAGCGCACCGACCAGCGGTTCGAGGCGACCATCGTCGAGGTCGACAAGGACAAGGACCTCGCCCACCTGCGCACCACCGCGAAGTTCACCGGTCTGGTCGCGGCGCGTACGGCGGTCAAGTCCGGTCAGCAGATCGTGGTGGTCGGCGCCCCGCTCGGCCTCCAGGACAGCGTCACCACGGGCGTGGTGAGCGCCTTCCGCAAGGACGAGGGCGGCTCCGGTCCGGTGATCCAGTTCGACGCGCCGATCAACCCGGGCAACTCCGGCGGGCCCGTGATCAACGGGTCGAAGGAGGTCGTGGGGATCGCCACGGCGAAGGCCCGGGACGCCGAGGGCATCGGCCTGGCGGTGCCGATCAAGACCGCGTGCGACCGGTTCAAGCTCTGCTGACCGGCGCGCGGCCGGCGGGTTGACCGCCTACCGCAACCGTCGAGGCGTGGGTCGCGACCACGCCGACCGCAGACCCCGGCCCTACGGGCCACCCCGCGGGGGACCAGCAAACCTGGAGGAAGAACCATGTCCCAGCCACCCACCGGAGCGGGCGGCTACCCGCCGCAGCCGCCGGGGGGCACCGTGTACGGCAACCCGTACGGGGGCCAGCCCGCGCCCCAGCAGTACGGGGCGCCCCAGCCCGAGCCCACCCTGCTCCAGCCCACCGCGCCGGTTCCCGGGCAGTACGCGCCGGGTGCCGCCCCGGTCCCGCCGCCGGCAGCCCCGGCCCCCACGCCCGGCTACCCGCAGCCCATGTCGGCCCCGCCAACCTCCGGCGCCGGCTCGGCGCCCGGCTACCCGCAGCCCATGTCGGCTCCGCCGACCTCCGTCCCGCCGGTCTCCGGCGCCGGCTCCGCGCCGGGCTACCCGCAGCCCATGTCGGCGCCGCCGACGTCGGTCCCGCCGGTCTCCGCGCCGGGCTACCCGATGTCGGCGCCGCCCGGCCCGGTGCCGCCCTACGGTGCGCCCGCGGCGGGCGGCGGCAAGGGGCGGGCCGCGCTGATCCTGGGCATCGTCGCGGGGCTGCTCCTGGTCCTCGGCGGCGTGATGACCGGTCTCTACGTCAACACCAACGGCAAGCTGCACAAGTCCGAGCAGCAGGTCAGCCAGCGGGACGGCACGATCACCGCGAACCGGCAGGAGATCGACAAGCTCAAGGGGGACCTGCAGACGGTCCGCGACAAGCTCGCCGACACCCAGCAGGACCTGACCGGCACCAAGAACGACCGGGACGAGCAGGCCCGGCAGAAGAAGGTCATCGCGAGCTGCCTGGACAAGCTGAGCAAGGCCATCGCGGCGGCGTCCCGCGGCGACAAGGCGGCCTTCGACGCCGCCAACAAGGGGCTGGACAAGGTCTGCGACGAGGCCGAGAACTACCTCTGACGGAGGTTCACGACGGGCCGCTCCGACACGTCGGGGCGGCCCTCGCCGTGCCGGGGCACGACGATCGCCGCGGCCGGGAGGTCAGGCGGCGCCGGCGGGGCGGCGGGTGGGGAGCGCGGTCACGCCGGGTGGGGGCAGGCCGGCGGTCGAGGCCAGCAGGGTGCACCAGCCGAGCAGGTGCGGCGCCAGGTCGGTGCTGAGCGGCGTCCAGGAGGCGCGGATCTCGATGTCGCCCGCGGCGGGCGGCCCGGCCAGCTCGCCGAACCGGGTGGAGAGCGTCTGCGTGACCGTGCCGCCGATGGCCCGGTAGCGGGCCTCCTGCGCGTCGAGCGCGTCGGTGAGCCAGGTCCAGCCCACCCCGGGCAGCAGCGGGTCGCTGGCCAGGTCGACCTCCAGCTCCGCGGTCACGTAGGTGACCAGCCGCAGGGTGCCCTGCCACGCCTCGTGCCCGGCCGGGTCGTGCAGCAGGATGAGCCGGCCGGTGGCCACCTCGTCGCCGTCGCGCAGCACACCGGCGGAGAGCGCGAACGCGTAGGGGGCCAGGCGCTGCGGGGCGCCGACCTCCTCCAGCACGATCTCCGGACGGCAGGTCACCGATCGCAATCCCGCGACCGCGCGGGCGAAGGGTTCCGGGAGCGCGATCGGGGGGGCCATGACGGCAGCCTATGCCGCCCCGCCCCGCGTGGTGTGACGGCACGCCGGGCGGACGGTCACGATCATGCGCGCCGGGCCGCGCCCGGCACCGGAGGGTGGCCGGTCACAAAAGGTGACGGTGGCGGCGGGAGCCGCCCGGGCGCGTGGCACGATTGCCGCGATGACCACCGACACCACGGGCACTGCCGCCCGAGACGGAGAACCCCGCCCCGGCGGGCCGGCCGACTCGCCCTTCGTCCGCGCCTGCCGGCGCGAGCCGGGCCCGCACACCCCGGTCTGGTTCATGCGCCAGGCCGGCCGGTCGCTGCCGGAGTACCGCGACATCCGGGCCAACGTGCCGATGCTGGAGTCGTGCCGCCGCCCCGAGCTGGTCACCGAGATCACCCTCCAGCCGGTCCGCCGGCACGGGGTCGACGCGGCCATCCTGTTCAGCGACATCGTGGTGCCGGTGGCCGCCGCCGGGATCGACCTGGACATCGTGCCCGGCACCGGCCCGGTGGTGGCCGAGCCGGTCCGCACCGCCGCCGACGTCGAGCGGATCAACCCGATCGGCCGGGACGACGTGTCCTACGTGGACGAGGCCGTGCGGCTGCTCGTCGCCGAGCTGGGCGACACCCCGCTGATCGGCTTCGCGGGCGCGCCGTTCACCCTGGCCAGCTACCTGGTCGAGGGCGGCCCGTCGCGGACCCACGCCAAGACCAAGGCGCTCATGTACGGCGACCCGGAGCTGTGGCACACGCTCTGCGCCCGGCTCGCCGAGGTGACGCTGGCGTTCCTGCGGGTGCAGATCGACGCCGGGGTCTCCGCGGTGCAGCTCTTCGACTCCTGGGCCGGGGCGCTCTCCGAGGCGGACTACCGCCGCTACGTGCTGCCGCACTCGGCCCACGTGCTCGCCGGGCTGGCCAGCGACCGCTCCGGGTCGCGGCGCGGCGATGGACGCGCCGAGCCGGAGTGGTCGCAGGGCGTGCCACGGATCCACTTCGGGGTGGGCACCGCGGAGCTGCTCGGCGCGATGGGCGAGGCCGGCGCCGACGTGGTCGGCGTGGACTGGCGTACGCCGCTGGACGTCGCGACCCGCCGGATCGGCCCGGACCGGGCCGTGCAGGGCAACCTCGACCCGGCCGTGCTGCTCGCGCCCTGGCCGGTGGTGGAGGCCCAGGTGCGCCGGATCCTCGACCAGGGGCGGGCCGCCCCCGGTCACGTGTTCAACCTCGGTCACGGTGTGCTGCCGGAGACCGACCCCGAGGTGCTGACCCGGGTGGTCGCGCTGGTGCACGAGCTGTCCGCGCGGCCGGCCGCGTAAGGGAGGACGACCATGGCGCGACCGTGGCGGGTGGCGATCGTCGGTGGCGGGATCACCGGGCTGGCCGCCGCCGTCCGGTTGCGCGACCGGGCCCCCGCCGGCACCGAGATCACCGTGTACGAGCAGTCCGACCGCCTCGGTGGCAAGCTGCGCACCGGTGAGCTGGCCGGCGGCCCGGTCGAGTTCGGCGCCGAATCGTTCCTCATGCGTGACCCGGCGGGCGGGGAGTCGGCCGTGGTGACCCTGGTCCGCCGGCTCGGCCTGGCCGGTGCGATCGTGCACCCCACCGTCGGGCAGGCCGCCCTGCTGGTCGACGGCGGGCTGCGCCCGGTACCGGGCGGCACCCTGGTGGGCGTACCCGGGGATCTGGACAAGGTGGCCGCGGTGGCGCGGCCGGCCGCGGCGGCCGACCGGGACGGCGGCGGGCCGCTGCTTCCCCCGGACGCCGACGTGTCGGTCGGCGCGCTGGTCCGCGACCGGCTCGGCGACGAGGTGGTGGACCGGCTGGTCGACCCGATGCTCGGCGGCGTCTACGCCGGCCGGGCCGACGACCTCTCGCTGGTCACCACCATGCCGGCCCTGGCCCGGGCGGCCCGGGTCGAGCACACCCTGGTCGGCGCGGTCCGGGCCGCGCAGGCCGCCGCGCCCCGCGCCCCCGGCGCACCGGTCTTCGGCACCCTGGCCGGCGGGCTGACCACGCTGGTCGAGGCGGCGGCGCGGGCGAGCGGGGCGACCATCCGCCGGGACGCCGCGGTGCGCGAGCTGCACCGCACCGCGACCGGCTGGCGCCTGGTGGTCGGCCCCACCCGGGATCCCGAGTTCGTCGAGGCCGACGCCGTGCTGCTCGCCGTGCCGGCCCGCCCGGCCTCCCGGCTGCTCGCCGGCCCGGCGCCGGAGGTCGCGGGGACCGTCGGCGGGCTGGACTACGCTAGCGTCGCGCTGGTCACCATGGCCCTGCCCGAGCCGGAGCTGCCGGAGCTGTCCGGTTTCCTGGTGCCGGCCACCGAGGGGCTGCTCATCAAGGCGTCCACATTCTTCACCACCAAGTGGGGGCACCTGCGCCGGCCCGACGGGCTCGCCCTGGTCCGGGCCTCGGTGGGCCGGTACGGCGAGGAGACCTCCCTCCAGCTCACCGACGACGACCTGGTCGCGACCGTGCACCGGGAGCTGTCGAAGGTGCTCGGCACGCCGCTGCCGACCCCGGTGGCCCGGCACGTGCAGCGGTGGGGCGGGGCCCTGCCGCAGTACACCCCGGGGCACCTCGGCCGGGTGGCGGCGGCCCGCACGGCGCTGCGCGCCACCCACCCGACGCTGGTCCTGGCCGGGGCCGGCTACGACGGCGTCGGCATCCCGGTCTGCGTCCGCTCCGGCGAGGCGGCGGCCGAAGAGATCATCACTGCACTGGGAGGATCGGCAGCATGACGGAGCAGACCAACGCGGCGCGGCTGCGGGAGCTCAACGAGACCATCCGCTACACCATGTGGTCGGTGTACCGGGCCACCAGCCCGCTCCCGTCGCTGCGCGAGAACGTCGTCGCCGAGGTCGAGTCGCTCTTCGAGGAGCTCGCCGGCAAGGACGTCACCATCCGTGGCACGTACGACGTGGCGGGGCTGCGTGCCGACGCGGACCTGATGATCTGGTGGCACTCGTCCTCCAGCGACGCGCTCCAGGACGCCTACCTGCGGTTCCGCCGCACCACGCTGGGCCGGGCGCTGACCCCGGTCTGGTCACAGATGGCGCTGCACCGGCCGGCTGAGTTCAACAAGAGCCACATCCCGGCGTTCCTGGCCGGCGAGGAGGCCCGCGCCTACCTCTGCGTCTACCCGTTCGTGCGGTCGTACGAGTGGTACCTGCTGCCCGACGCCGAGCGGCGGGAGATGCTGGCCGAGCACGGCAGGATGGCGCGCGGCTACCCGGACGTGCGGGCCAACACGGTCGCCTCGTTCGCCCTCGGCGACTACGAGTGGATGCTCGCCTTCGAGGCCGACGAGCTGCACCGCATCGTCGACCTGATGCGCGACCTGCGGGCCTCCGGGGCCCGGCGGCACGTGCGCGAGGAGGTCCCCTTCTACACGGGCCGCCGCCGCTCGATCGCCGACATCGTCACCTGCCTGGTCTGACCCGTGCCGGCCGGGGCCGCGACCCGCGACCCCGGCCGGACGGCGGTCAGGCGACCGTCGTGCAGGAGAGGATCCCGGGCACCGGGTTGCTCCCGGTCCACGAGCCGACGAAGCCGAAGGACGTGCTCGCGCCCGCGCCCAGGGTGCCGTTGTAGGCGGCGTTGCGCGCGGTGACCAGCGTCCCGCTGGTGCTCACCGTGGCGTTCCACGCCGAGCTGACCTGCTGGCCGTTGGTGTAGTTCCAGCTCACCGACCAGCCCCGGATCGGCGACCCGCCGTTGGTCACCTGCACCTCGGCCTGGAAGCCACCGCCCCACTGCCCGGTGATCCGGTACGTCGCCGTGCACGCCCCGGCCGGGTTCGGCGTCGTCGGCGGGGTCGTGGTCGGCGGGGTCGTGGTCGGCGGCGGCGTGGTGGGCGGTGTGGTGGTCGGCGGCGGGGTGGTCGGCGGGGTGGTGGAACCGCCGCCGAAGTCCACGTCGCTGCACAGGTAGTACGACTGGTCCAGGTGGCTGGCCTGCCAGATGGTGTAGACGACGTGCCGGCCGGTCCGGCCCGGCGCGTTCGCCGGCACCTGGATCGACACGCCCTGCGTCTCCGGCGTCCACTGGCTGGCCGGGGTGTTGCCGATCTGGCCGACCAGCTCCAGGTCGCTCCAGCGCAACGGTGTGGTGAGCGCGTTGTAGCCCTGCTTCGTCACGTACACCCGGATGTAGTCGGCGCCGTGGCTGGCCTGGTCGTACAGCTTGATCCGGAAGTTGCCGGTCACCGGCGAGGTCTTCCAGGCGCCGACCGTGTCGAGGGCGTTGTAGCGCCCGCTGGCGGTGTGCCCGCCGCTGCACAGCTGGCCGTCCGGGATGGCCGCCTGGTGGTTGCCGGCGACGCCCTCCCGGAACAGGCCGTTCCAGTTCCACATGGCGTTCGGGTCGGCCTGCCAGGCCTGCCAGCACATCGGGTCCTGGGTGGCCATCGCCGGGTTCTGGAAGTCGCTGCCCCAGCGCTGCCAGCAGCCGTAGTTGCGCGACGCCGGGTCGACCACCGAGCCGTGTGCCGAGGCCGGGCCGGACAGGGCCGTGGTGAGCAGCGCCGCGACGACCGCGCAGACGCTGAGGATCGCCGCCACGAGTGGTGCGCGGCGGCGGTGCGGAGTGGACATGGGAGCCTCCGGGATGGGGATGTCGGTGCACGACGCCCGGACGGTGCGGGAGTTGCCCCCTCCCGCGTGGCGGCTCGCGTGGTGGCTCCGCCTGGCACGGTGCCACAGGAAAGCGGTGTCCGTCAATGTCTGCTCAGGCGGCGGCCCGGCCCTCCCGCCGCATGGGGGTGTGCGGGATGCCGTCCTCGACGTAGCCGGGGCCGCTGACCGTGAAGCCGTGGCCAGCGTAGAAGCCGACGAGGTGGGTCTGCGCCTCCAGCACGCACGGGCGGTCGCCCACCGCCGCCAGAGCCTCGGTCATGAGCGCCCCGGCCAGGCCCGCGCCGCGGGCCGCGGGCGCCACCACCACCCGGCCGATCCGCGTCACCCCGCCCGGGTCGGCCAGGATCCGCAGGTACGCCACCACGTCGCCGTCCCGGGTCAGCCAGAGGTGCCGGGTGCCCGGTTCGACGTCCCGGCCGTCCAGTTCCGGGTACGGGCAGGACTGCTCCACCACGAACACGTCGATGCGCAGCCGGAGCAGGTCGTGGAAGGTGCGGGCGTCCAGCTCGGCGAAGCCGGCCAGGTGGGACTCGGTAGGCATCCCGCGATGGTAGGCCCGCCCCCGGCGGGGCTCAGGCGGGACGGGCCCCGACCGCGTCGCGGACCTCGGCGCCCTGGGAGCCCTCGACCGCCCGGGCGCAGTGGGCGCAGCAGAAGAAGCGGCCGGAGACCTCGACCCCGTGCCCGACGATCTTCGTCTGGCAGTGCTCGCAGATCGGCGCCATCTTCTGGATGGCGCACTCGAAGGAGTCGAAGGTGTGCGTGGCCCCGTTGACCGTGCGCACCTCGAACGCCATCCAGTAGTCGTTGCCGCAGACCTCACAGGTAGCCATACGAAACCCCCCGAAAACGGACCTGTCATCCCAGGGTCGGCGAGCGGACACGCCCCGGCAACCGAAACCGGCGAACCTGATCCGGCTCGACGGCGAGTCGCCCCCGGCGTGTCGCGCGTTAGGCCTGGTGACCGCCCTCGAACCCCGGAGGATCCGTGATCAAGCGCAACAAGCTCTTCGGCAACCAGACCCGGGTCACCTTCTGCCTGCCCCGGGACACCCCGCCCGGCACGGTCAGCGTGGTCGGCTGCTTCAACGACTGGCAGCCCGGCCGGCACGAGCTGGTCGCCCGCCGCGACGGCACCCGCACCGTGACCGTGCGGCTCGGCCCGGGCGAGTACCGCTTCCGCTACCTGGCCACCGGAGGCGTGTGGCTGGACGACGAGGCCGCCGACGCGGTCGACGAGCAGGGCAGCCGCCTGCTGCTCTGACCGGGCCGGCGGCCGCGCGCCGTCAGGCCTTCGGCTCCAGCCGGACGGAGATCGAGTTCACGCAGTGCCGGGTGTCCTTCGGGGTGAAGCCCTCGCCCTCGAAGACGTGCCCCAGGTGGCTGTCGCAGCGGGCGCAGCGGATCTCGACCCGCCGCATGCCCAGGGTGTTGTCGGGGATCTCCTTGACCGCGCCCGGGATGGCGTCGTCGAAGCTCGGCCACCCGCAGTGCGAGTCGAACTTGTCCTCGCTGCGGAACAGCTCCGCCCCGCAGGCCCGGCAGTGGTAGACGCCGGGGGTCTTGGTGTCGACGTACTCGCCGGTCCACGGCCGCTCGGTGCCGGCCTCGCGGAGCACCCGGAACTCCTCCGGGCTCAGCCGGACCCGCCACTCGTCCTCGGTGCGGGGCAGTTCATTGTCGGAAAGACTCACCGGACAACGGTACGTCGGCCGTCGGTGGCATCGCATAGGGTCGCCCAATGGCTGGCAGCAAGGCCGCAGTCGAGGAGATCGAGGTCGCCGGGCACACCGTACGGCTGAGCAGCCCCGACCGGGTGATCTTCCCGCAGCGCGGCTTCACCAAGGCGGACGTCTTCCACTACTACCTGTCGGTCGGCGAGGGGATCATGCGGGCCCTGCGCGACCGGCCCACCACCCTCCAACGCTTCCCCGAGGGCATCGAGGGGGAGGCGTTCTTCCAGAAGCGGGTGCCGGCCCGGGGCGTCCCACCGTGGGTGGCGACCGCGGAGATCAGCTTCCCCAGTGGCCGGAAGGCCGCCGAGCTGTGCCCGGCCGACCTGGCGCACGTGGCCTGGGCCGCGCAGATGGGCACCGTGGTGTTCCACCCGTGGCCGGTGCGCGCCGCCGACGTCGACCGCCCCGACGAGCTGCGCATCGACCTGGACCCGCAGCCCGGCACCGACTTCAGCCACGCGGTCACCGCCGCCGGCGAGCTGCGTGGGCTGCTCGACGAGCTGGGCGTGACCGGCTGGCCGAAGACGTCCGGCGGCCGCGGCGTCCACGTCTACCTGCGCATCGAGCCGCGCTGGACGTTCGTCGAGGTGCGCCGGGCCACCATCGCGCTGGCCCGGGAGCTGGAACGGCGACGTCCCGAGCTGGTCACCACCGCCTGGTGGAAGGAGGAGCGGGGCAGCCGGGTCTTCGTGGACTTCAACCAGATGGCCCGCGACCGCACCATCGCCTGCGCGTACTCGCTGCGGGCCAACGGGCGGGCCACCGTCTCGACGCCGGTCGACTGGGACGAGCTGCCCGAGGTCGACCCGGACGACTTCCACCTGGGCAGCGTGCCGGCCCGGTTCGCCGAGCGGGGCGACCCGCACGCCGGCATCGACGACGCCCCGTGGGACATCACCCCGCTGCTCGAGTGGGCGGAGCGGGACGCCGCCGCCGGGCAGGGCGACCTGCCCTACCCGCCGGAATACCCGAAGATGCCCGGCGAGCCGAAGCGGGTGCAGCCCTCCAAGGACCGCGACCGGCCGCGCGCCTGAGGGTCAGCGTCGGCCGGCCAGGGTCTCCACCGTGGCCTTGGCGGTGCGCAGGTCCGCGCCGGTCGCCCGGCGGTAGGCCGCGATCGCCTTGACCTTCTCGCCCCGGGCCAGGTGCGCGTGCACCTCGGGCAGCTGGCGGCCGGGGTCGGTCACACCCAGGTGCGTCATGACGAGGTCCAGCCGCCGCTCGATCTCCGCCAGCCGGTACTCCTCGGACCCGGGGCGCCGGCTTCCGGCGAGCTGCGCGAGAAGCAGCAGCAGGACCGCGATCAGCAGGATCTCGTCCACCATGACGATCATGGAAACAGATCGCCGCGAGCGGCGCGGATAACGATCACGTAACGCGCGCGAACCTTTCCCGCCCCCCGACGGGTCTACCTGGTCATCGGCCCGCCGGGGCCAGGAGAGGACGTCGGATGAAGCTGGTGTGGAGGCGGGCGGTCGAGGCTCGTGGACTGCTGCTCGCCGCCGCGGTCGCGGCCCTGGTCGCGGTCGCGTTGGTCACCGGGCTCTCCGACTACAACCGCCGGGCGGTCGGCGCGGGTGCCCGCGCGGTGCTGGACGCCGCCCCGGCCGAGGAGCGCAGCCTGCTGGTCAGCGGCTCGGGCGGGCGGGACGCCGCCGCGTACGCCGACCGGGACCGGGCGGTCCGCGCCCAGTTCGCCGACGGTCTCGGCGGGGTCCCGGTCACCGTGGCCGCGGCCCGCTATGGCACCGGGCGGGAGCTGACCGGGGACCTCGGGCCGGCCCGCACCGACGACGACCCGATGTTCGCCACCCTCGGCACGCTGACCGACCTGCCGGCGCACGCCGAGCTGACCGGCGGGGCGTGGCCGACGCCGGGCGCGACGCCGTTGCAGGTCACCCTCCCTGAGAAGATCGCCGGCCAGCTCGGCCTGCGGGTCGGTGAGCGGGTGCCGCTCTACGACCGCAGCACCGAGCGGGCCGGGGCCGTGGTGCTGGCCGGCACCTGGCGGCCCCGCGATCCGTCCGACGCCTACTGGCGGCTCGCGCCGGGTGTGGGCGAGAGCCAGGGCGACGCGACCAGCGAGTCGTACGGGCCGTTCGCGCTGGACCCCGCCGACTTCGCGCGCACCTTCCCGGGCTCGACCTCGGGCTCCTGGCTGGTCGCCCCCGATCTGGCCGTGGTCGAGCCGAGCCGGCTCACCGGGGTCACGGCGGCCCTCGCCACCGTCGCCGAGGAGATTCCCGACGCCACCGGCCTCGGCTCCTCCGCGCAGACCGTGAGCCACCTCGACCGGCTGGTCGACCGGCTCGGCCGGGCCGACCTGGTGGGCCGGTCCGCCCTGCTCACCCCGCTGCTGCTGATCGTGGTGCTCGGCGGGTACGCGCTGGTGCTGGTGGCCGCGCTGCTCAACGAGGACCGCCGGGGGCAGACCGCGCTGCTGCGCGCCCGTGGCGCCGCCCGCGGCCAGATCGCCGGACTCGCCGTACGCGAGGCCACCCTGGTGGTGGCCCCGGCCGTGCTGCTCGCCCCGGCGCTGACCGGACAGGCGGTGCACCGGCTCGGCGGGGACCTGCGCCTCGCCGACGGCGGGGTGGCCCGGATCTGGGTGGTCGCCGTCGCCGCCGCGATCGGCTGCCTGCTCGCCATGGTGCTGCCGGCGCTGCGCCGGGCCGGCACCTACGTCGCCGACATGGCGGCCCGCTCCCGCCCCACCCGGGGCGCGGCCGTGCAGCGGGCCAGCATCGACGTGGCCCTGGTGGCGCTGGCCGTGCTCGCCTGGACCCAGCTGCGGCAGTACTCGTCACCGCTCGCCGGGGCCGGCGGGCGGCTCGGCATCGACCCGCTGCTCGCCGCCGCGCCCACCATCGGCGTGCTGGCCGGCGCGGTGATCGCGCTGCGGCTGCTGCCGCCGGCCACCCGGATCGCCGAACGCTTCGTCGACCGGCGGCCGTGGACGGCCACCACGTTCGGCATGTGGCAGGCCGGGCGCCGGCCGCACGCCGGTCCGGTGCTGCTGCTCGCCCTCGCCGTCGGCGGCAGCACCCTGGCGTGGTCGCTGGTCGCGTCCTGGGAACGGTCGCAGGGCGACCAGGCCCGGCACACCGTCGGCGCCGACCTGCGGCTGGTCGAGCGGAACGGCGCCGCGCCCGCGGACCGGGCCGGCCGGCTGGCCGCCACGGCCGGGCTGGACCGGGTGCTGCCGGCCTGGCGGGACGAGGTGCGGCTGGGCCGCGACGACCGGCCGGCCAGCGTGGTGAGCCTCGACGCCGCCGCCGCCACGGGGGTGCTCACCCTCGACGACGCGGCCGGTGGGGCGTCCACCGCCGCGCTGCTCGACCGGCTGGTCAAGGGGCGGGCCGCGCCCGCCGGGCCGGTCCTGCCGGCCGGCGCGCACACCCTCACGGGCACCGTCCGCGCCCCGGTCGAGACCCCGTTCGCGATCCCGCAGGTGACCGTGTCCGCACTGCTCACCACCGACGCCGGGGCCGCCTGGCGGGTGCCGCTCGCGGTCGCCGAGGGCGACGGCCGGGTGCGCTTCACCGTGCCGCTGCCCGACACCGGTGGTGTCCCGCTGCGGCTGGCCGGGTTCGAATCCGACGGCGGTGCGGCGGTCGGTTTCACGTACCGCCTCACGATCGACGGTCTCCGGCTCACCGACGCCGCCGGAGCGGTGCTGCCCCTGCCGCTCGACGGCGACTGGCGGGTCACCGACTCCGCGGAGGGGCCGCGCGCCCCGGCCCGGGTTGCCGGGGCCGGCGTCGACGCCACCCACCGGATCGACCTGCCCGCCGGAGCCCTGCAGTTCGCCCGCCAGCCCTCGTCCCGGTTCGCCGTGGTGCCCGCCGCGGACGACCCGCCGGTGCCCGCCCTGGTCACCCCCGGCGTCGCCGCGGCGCTGAACGTCCGCACCGGCGACACCGTGACCCTGGCGCTGTCCGGGGTGTCGCTGCCGGTCAAGGTCGTCGGCCAGGTGACCGCCGTGCCCGGCACCGCGGCCGACGGCGTGCTGCTGGACCTGCCCTCCGCCACCAACCTGCTGGTCCGCCAGCAGGGCACGGTCCGGCCGGTGGCCGAGTGGTGGCTGCGGACCGACGCCGGCGGGCACGCCGCCGCGGCCGAGCAGCTGGCCGGGTTCCCCGGCACCACGCTGCTGGACCGGCGGCAGGTGGCGGCGGAGGCCGCCCACGACCCGTACTGGCGGGGCGCGCGCACCGGGCTGCTCGCCGCCGCGCTCGGCTCGGTGCTGCTGGCCCTGGTCGGCCTGGCCGTGGACGTCTGGGCCACCACCCGGCACCGGCTCGCCGAGTTCGCGGTGCTGCACACACTCGGCGCGAACGCCCGGCTGCTGGCCCGCGCCCTCCTCGCCGAGCAGGCGTTCCTGGCCGGCATCGGCGTCGGCGTCGGGCTGCTGGTGGGTGCCGGTGTCGCGGCCACCATGGTCCCGCTGGTGATCCTCACCCCGGCCGCCGGCCGGCCGGTGCCCGAGGCGGTGTTCACCGTGCCGTGGTCGCCCGTCGGGCTGACCGCCGTCGGGCTGCTGCTGGCCGCGCTGGCCTTCGCCGCCCTCATCACCACCGGTATCCGCCGTCGGGTGGCCGCCGCACAGCTCCGGATCGGGGGAGAACGATGAGTCCGTCAGGTGCGCCGCGGCGGGTCCGGGCGTACGGGGGGCACTTCCTGCTGCTCGCCGTCCTGACCCTGGTCACCGCGCTGCTGATCACCGCGGTGCCCCGGGTCGCCGACCGGCTCACCGGGCAGGGGCTGCGGGAGTACGTGGCCGCCCAGCCGGTGGCCCGGCGCGACCTGACGTACACCACCGAGCCGGTGGTGCTGCCCCGGACCGCCTCCCGGGTCGCCGCCACGAACGCCGCCCAGCTGGCGACCGTCGAGGCGCGGATGCCCGAGGCCGTGCGGCGGACCATCGGCGAGCGCTGGTACTCCGCGGAGACCTCGTTCGGCCGGCTGACCGGGCCGACCCTGGACCCCGGCAAGGGCCTGATCGACGTCAGCCTGCGCAGCATGACCGGGCTGCCCGAGGCGGCCACCCTGGTCGACGGGCGGTGGCCGGCCGGCGGCGGCGCGGCCGGCGACGCCATCGAGATGGCCCTCGCCGACACCGTGGCCGGTGCGCTCGGCATCCGCGCCGGAAGCACCTTCGCCCTGTCCGTCGTCGACCAGGACGGCAATCCCGTGCGGCAGCGGACGGTGGCCCTGGTCGGGGTGTTCCGGCCGACGGATCCGCGCGCGGGGATCTGGGACGCGCTGCCCCAGATCCTGCGGCTCGCCGCGCCCACCGGCGACGGGGAGCCCTTCCTCTCCGTCGCGTACACCTCGGAGGCTGGCCTCGACGCGGCCGCCACCACCGGCTGGCCGGTCAGCTTCGCCTGGCGCTACCGGGTGGCCCCCGACCGCATCGCCGCCGGGCAGCTCACCGCCCTGGTCGACGGGCTCGCCGCGATGGAGCGGGCCCGTCCCGCCGGGCTCACCCTGACGCAGGGCGTGGACATCCCGCTGCGCCGCTTCGCCGAGTCGCTCGCCGCCGCGCGTACGCTGCTCGCCGTCATCGCGGCCGGGCTGCTCGCCACCCTGGCCGGCCTGATCCTGCTGGCCGCCCGCCTCGCCGCGCGCCGGCGTCAGGGCGAGTACGCCCTCCTGCGCGCCCGGGGCGGGGCGACCGCGTCGGTGCTGGGCCGCGGGCTGGCCGAGTCGCTGCTGGTGCTGCCCCTCGCGGCGGGCGTGGGCTGGCTGCTCGGCGGGCTGCTCCCCGGTGACGGCACGGAGCTGCGCTGGGTGCTGCTCGCCACGGTGCTGGCCACCCTGGTCCCGCCGCTCACCGCGCTCACCGCCGGCCGGGGCGGCGGCGGCCGGACCGACCTGGTGGGCGGCCGGTCCCCGGCCGTGCGGCTCACCGTCGAGGTGAGCGTCCTCGCGGTCGCGGCGCTCGGCGCGTTCCTGCTCCGCCGGCGCGGGCTCAACCTCGACGGGACCGTGGACCCGCTGCTGGTCTCCGTGCCGGTGCTGCTGGCCGTCGCGGCGGCGCTGATCGCGCTGCGCGCCTACCCGTGGCCGCTGCGAGTGCTCAGCCGGGCCGCCGCGCGGGCCCGGGGCAGCGTCGCGTTCCTCGGCACTGCCCGCGCCGGCCGGGCCGCCACCACCGGCCCGCTGGTCGTGGTGGTGCTGGCCGTGGCGACCGCCGCGTTCTGCGGGGTGGTCGCGGCCGGCATCGAGAACGGCCGGGACCGGGCCGCCACCGCCGCGGTGCCCGGGGACGTCCGGGTCGACGGGGAGCGGTTCGCCCCGGACACCACCGACGCGCTCGCCGCCCTGCCCGGTGTCCGCGCGGTCACCCCGCTGCTGGTGGAGAGCGGCGAGCGCCCGTACGCCGACCAGGCCGGCCGGTTCGCCGAGGTCGGCGACACCCGGGTGCTGCTGGTCGACGGCGCCCGGTTCGCCGAGGTGGCCCGCCACGCGGGCGTCCCGGTGACCGTTCCCGACCCGCTGCGCGCCACCGGCGACGGCACCGCGCCGCTGCCCGCGCTGGTCTCCCCGGCGCTGGCCGACGAGTTCACCGACGCCGGGCTTGCCGACCCGGCCGGCCGGCGTCCCGCCTGGCTGGACGTGCAGGGCAACCGGCTGCCAGTGCGCACGGCCGCCACCGTCGAGGAGTTCCCGCTGGTCGACCGGGGTGTGACCCGGTTCGTGGTGCTGCCCTGGCCGGCGCTGCCGGCGGACGCCCCGCACCCGCTGGCCCCGACCGGCTTCCTGCTGGCCGGCGACCGGCTCGATCCGGCCGCCGTGGCCCGGGTGGTCGGCGAGGGGGCGCACCGCTACCAGCAGACCGGGGCGCTGACCGGCGGGGAGCAGCCCCGCCCGCCCACCGTCACCACCCGCTCGGCGGTCCGCGCCGAGCTGGGCGGCAGCGGGGTGAACGGGCTGCTGGTCTTCGGCTTCACCATCGGCGCGGTCGGCGGCGGGGTGCTGGGCCTGCTCGCGCTGGCCTTCGCCGTGCTGGCCGGGGCGCGCGGCCGCGGGCAGGTGCTGTCCCGGCTGCGCACCATGGGCCTGTCCCGCCGGCAGTGGCGCGGGCTGCTGCTGGTGGAACTGACCCCGCTGGTGCTGGTCTCCGTGCTCACCGGTGCGGTGGTCGGCGCGGTGCTGCCGGTGCTGCTCACCCCCGTACTCGGCCTGCCCGCCTTCACCGGCGGGGTGGCGGTGCGGGCACGTTTCGAACCCGGCCTGGTGGCCGGGGTGCTGGGCCTCGCCGTGCTGGCCCTCGGCTTCGCCGTCGCCGTCGAGGCCCTGAACAACCGTCGGATGCGCCTCGGCGAGGTGCTCCGGCTCGGAGAGGAGAGCTGAGATGACCGCGATCGCCGAGGCGTCCGCCGTACCCGACCTGGCCGCCCTTCAGCAGCGCGCGGCGGAGCGCGCCGCCGAACGGGCCGGCGGCCGGGACCGGCTGCGCGGGCACATCGTCTGCGACGGCCTGGTCCGCATCTTCAAGACCGAGGGGGTGGAGGTCGTCGCCCTCCAGGGCCTCGACCTGGTCATCGACCGGGGCGAGCTGGTGGCGATCGTCGGCGCCTCCGGCTCCGGCAAGTCGACGCTGCTGAACATCCTCTCCGGGCTGGACACCCCGACCGCCGGCATCGCCCGGGTGGCCGACTACGACCTGCTCGCCCTGTCCAACCGGCGCCGGCTCGCCTACCGCCGCCAGGTGGTCGGCTTCGTCTGGCAGCAGACCGGCCGGAACCTGCTGCCGTACCTGACCGCGCTGGAGAACGTCGAGCTGCCCATGAAGCTGGCCGGGGGCCGTTCCCGGCGGGCCCGGCGGGAACGGGCCCGCGAGCTGCTCGACCTGGTCGGGGTCGGCTACTGCGCCGACCGCCGACCGGGCCAGCTCAGCGGCGGCGAGCAGCAGCGCTGCGCGGTGGCCGTGGCGGTGGCCAACGACCCGGAGGTGCTCTTCGCCGACGAGCCGACCGGCGAGCTGGACGAGGCCACCGGCGCCGAGGTCTTCGCCGCGCTGCGCACCATCAACGCCGAGCTGGGCGTCACCATCGTGGTGGTCACCCACGACCACGCCGTGGCCGGCCAGGTCCGCCGGACCGTCGCGATCCGCGACGGCCGGACCTCCTCCGAGGTACGCCGCACCGCCCGGGTCGCCGCCGACGGCAGCACCGAGCTGGTCAGCGAGGAGTACGCGGTGCTCGACCGGACCGGCCGGATGCAGCTGCCGGCGTCCTTCGTGGACGCCCTGTCCCTGCGCGACCGGGTCCGGCTCAACCTGGAACCCGACCACGTCGAGGTGCGGCCGGGCGACCGCGCGCACGCCGAGGAGAGTGAGTGATGACCGAGCAGCTGACCGTCGCGCCGGCCCGGGTGGCCGTCGACGAGGTGGTCCGGGTCGAGGGGGTGAGCCGCACCTTCGGCAGGGGCGAGCACGCCGTCCACGCGGTGCGGGACGTCTCGTTCGTGGCCGGCCGGGGCGAGCTGGTGGCGGTGCGGGGCCGCTCCGGCGCCGGCAAGACCACGCTGCTGAACCTGGTCGGCGGGCTGGACCGGCCGGACAGCGGGCGGGTGCGGGTGGCCGGGCACGAGGTGACCGCCGCGAGCGAGCGGGAGCTGCTGGCGCTGCGCCGCGGCACCGTCGGGTTCGTGTTCCAGACCTTCGGCCTGGTGCCGATCCTGTCGGCGGCGGAGAACGTGGGCGTGCCGCTGCGGCTGGCCAAGGTGCCCGCCGCGGAGCGGGAGCAGCGGGTGGCCGTGCTGCTGGAGCTGGTGGGGCTGGGCGGGCACGCCGCTCAGCGCCCGTACGAGCTGTCCGGCGGCCAGCAGCAGCGGGTGGCGGTGGCCCGGGCACTGGCCAACGAGCCGGACCTGCTCATCGCCGACGAGCCGACCGGCCAGCTCGACTCGGAGACCGGCCGGTCCATCATGGACCTGCTCCGCGCCGTCGTGCACGCCCGAGGCATGACCGCCCTGGTCGCCACCCACGACCCGGCCCTGATCGAGATGGCCGACCGCACCCTGACCCTCCGGGACGGCCGCCTCCTCCCGGCCTGAATCCGCCTGGCTTCGTTGATCACGAGTCGCGGCAGCCGGAGACGGCGTGTCGTGCCGCAGACCTCATGAACAACGAGGGTGGGCGGGGTGAGTGGGGGAGTGGCGGTGGTGGTAGGACCAGGTGACTGCCAGCAGGAGGGGGCCCCAGAGGAGCAGGGGGGTGTAGCAGGCCAGCAGGAGGGCGAAGCCGGGTGGGGTGAAGGCCAGGTCGTTGCCGTGGATGACCACGCCCCAGGCCGCGTAGCCCCAGATCAGGATGAGTGCGACGGCGCCGGTGGCGGCGGCCGCGACCGCGAACCGCGGCGGCACCCGCCGCCCGCCGACCAGCGGCAGCCAGCCCGCGAACACCTCACCCCACGGGCGGACCAGGCCGAGCGCGAGCAGCGCCAAGCCCTCCGAGACCAGGCTCAGGGAGACGATGTAGACGCTCTCGCCGAGGCCGGGACGAACCGGGGCGCCATGCGCCGACGCACCGATGGGCAGGCCGGCGACCAGGGCGATCCGCCACAGCCCGGACGGCAGCACGACCAACGGGATCAGGTGGGCGACGCGGACCGCCCAGACCGGCGCGGGCCGGCCCGCGCGAAACCGGACGGTGCCGGACACGGTGTCGCTGGTCATCTGACCTCCCGGTGCTGGAAACCTGCTCTCCAGCCTGCCGGGCGGTCCGGCGCGGGTCCTCCCCTCGACCGGGGAGTCAGCTCCCCCGATCCGGGGAGGGGCCGCCCGGCAGCGCCCCCGCCAGCGGAACGAGCAGGCAGCCGAGCAGCGCCAGCCACGTCCCCGGACCGGGGCCGGTGGACAGCATCCCGTCCTCCCGGGCGTACGGGTCGGTGGCGGAGAAGTACCACCAGGCGGCGGTGAGGGCGGCACCGGCGAGCACCGTCGACACCAGGAGCCCGCGGCTGGCCACGCGCCACGGCCGGCGGGACGGACCCACCCGGGCCAGCGAAACCACGGCGACCAGCCCGCACACCAGCGCCCACGGCAGCGCGACCCACAGCAGCTGCGCGCCGGGCCGCAGCGCGACCCGGTCCGCGTATACGGTGCGCCAGGCGGGCGACGCCGCCGCGGTGAGGACGGTGAGCAGACCGGCGCCGAGCAGGGCGGCGCCCACCCGCCGGCGGCGGGGCACCGGTGCACCGGGTGCGGCCATCGCCGCCAAGCTACCCCGTCAGAGGGCCAGCTTCATACCCTCGTGGCTGGCCACGAAGCCGAGGCCGAGGTAGAAGCGGTGCGCGTCGGTGCGACTCTTGTCGGTGGTGAGCTGCACCAGCGCGCAGCCCCGCTCCCGGGCCCGGTCGATCGCCCAGGTCATCAGCTCCCGGCCCAGCCCCCGGCCGCGCAGGTCGGAGCGGACCCGGACCGACTCGATCAGCGACCGCTCGGCCCCGTGCCGGCCCAGGCCCGGGATGTACGTGATCTGGAGGCAGCCGACCAGTTCGCCGCCGGTCTCCGCGACCACCAGGTGGTTGCGCGGGTCGGTGTCGATGGCGGCGAACGCCCGCTCGTACGCCTCGTCGACCTCGGTGAAGTCGCGAGCCTTGCCCAGCACGTCGTCGGCGAGCAGGGCGATGACGGCGGGCAGGTCGGCCCGGACGGCCTCCCGGAAGATCAGGTCGCTCATGCCGGGCAGCCTCGCACAGTCACGCCCGGCGATGGCGTCGCGCCGGTTTGCCGGCACCGGGCAGCATGTGCGCATGGACGCCCTGCTGTCGCCGTTCCGCTGGATCTACCGGGCGCTGGTCTGGTTCGCCAACTCGCCGCGCACGCTGATCATCTCGTACCTGCTGATGATCGTGGTGGCCGGCGTGCTGTACAGCCACGCCGAGCACAAGAGCGCCGCGGACTCGGTCTGGTGGGCGGTGGTCACCGCCTCCACGGTCGGCTACGGCGACATCTCCCCGACCTCCTTCGCCGGGCGCCTCCTCGCCGCACTGCTCATCTCCACCATGGTGCTGCTGGTCATCCCGCTGATCACCGCGCACTTCGCCAGCCGGCTGATCGTGGACGACGACGCCTTCGAGCACGCCGAGCAGGAGGAGCTGAAGGCGGACGTGCGGCGGCTGCGGGCGCTGGTCGAGGAGATGGCCGCCCGGCAGGGCATCGACCTGCCCGAGCCGGCCCGCGCCGAGCCGGCCAGCCTGACCCCGGTGTGGGAACGGCGACGCCGGCGCCTGCGCCGCTGACCACGACGGCCAGGCGGTCAGCGCGGGTCGAGCCAGGTACCCAGCGCCCACCACCAGCGGACGGTGTCCGGCACCGGGCACCGGGCGCCCTCCTCGACCGGCGGCCCGCCGGTGAGGTCCCGCAGCCGGCGCAGCCGGTAGCGCACGGTGTTCGGGTGGACGTGCAGGGCGGTGGCGGTCTGGTCCAGCCGCTGGCCGTGGTCCAGCCAGGCCAGCGCGGTCGTGGCCAGCTCCCGGTGGAACTCGTCGGCCGGATCGAGGCCGCCGAGCAGGGCGCCCCGGAGCAGCTCGGCGAGGGCCGGCTGGGCGGCCAGGGCGGTCGGGACGGCGAGGTCCGTCACCGGGTGCAGCCCGCGCAGCCGCCGGTGCGCCGCCGTACGCAGCGCGGCCAGGCAGAGCGCGTACATGGCCGGGGCCCGGTCCAGCGGCCCGACGGGAGCGACCACCATGAGCAGGTCGACGGGGGCCGCCGACGGCAGGCGGGGGGTGAGCCCGGCCAGCCGGTCGTCGACCGCGCCGAGCACGCCGCCGGACCCGGCGAACAGCCGGTGGAGGGCGTGCGCCCGGACCGGGTCGGGCAGCTCGGCCACGAGGCAGTGGTAGCGGCCGTCGGGGCGTAGCCCGAACCGGGCCAGCTCCGGCGGCGGCAGGCCCGCCGGCCCGTCGAGCAAGAGCCGGCGCAGCAGCCGGGCGCGGGCCGGCGCACCGGTGCTCGGCACCTCCCGCTCGGCCGCCCGGTGACCGTCGACCACGGCCCGCTCCACCGCCGCGGCGTACCGGCCGATGGTGAGCAGCCCCTCCAGCAGCACCTCGTCGGGATCCCGGCCGCCCGCCCGTGCCAGACCACCAGCTCCACCGCCCGGTCCCGGCCGGCCTGCACGCCGCACAGCAGCCCGGCCACCGAGACACCCTGCGCCGCCCGGTCGGCGCCCAGCCGGCGCGCCTCGGCGAAGTCGCGCTCACCCGGGTCCTCCCGCCGTTCCAGCGCGCCGAGCCCGCTGGTGAGCAGGAGGACCACCTGGCGGCGCACCTCGGCCGGCGGGAGCCGGGCCACCTCGGGCGAGTGCGCGCGGGCGGCCCGGACCACCTCCTCGACGGCGACCGGGTCGGCGGCCAGGTCGCGCAGCAGCGCCCCGAAGGAGGGGACGCTCCCGGTCCGGGTCATCGGCTCCCGCCGCCTCCCGTTGTCGTCGCGGCACAACCGGGCCGGCCGGGTGTTGGCGTCCGGTCCCTATCCGGGCCGGCCGGCGGATTGCTCTCCTGATTGTTACCGCAAGGTAACACCGTCCGGCGCACAGAGAAACGTCGATGTCGCAACCGGCTCCCAGGAGGCACCCATGACTCCCGCCCCGCCCCGCCCGTCCCGCCGCCACGCCCGGCGGGCCGCCCTCGTGGCGCTGGCCGCTCTCGCCCTGGCCGTGCCGGCCCCGGTGGTGGTGGCCCCCCGCCCCGCCACCGCCGCCGCGGGGCTCCAGGAGGTGATGTTCGTGGGCAACAACTGGGAGGGAACGGCCGACGTCATCCGGTCCCGCGGCGACTACGCGCGGCTCGGCCGGATCAACGTGGTCCCCGACCGGGACGCGCGCCTGCGCGAGATCTACCTGAACCCGATCCGGCTCGCGTTCTTCCTCGGCATCCGGCAGGGCCCGGGGGAGGGGCACGACCAGCTCGTCGACGACATGTACACCACCCCGGACGGGACCGCCCTCGTGGTGTCCCGGCCCAGCTTCGCCGACGTCGTCTCCGTCGACCTGGCCACCGGTCAGATCCGCTGGCGCTTCGCGGTCTCCGGCTACCGCGCCGACCACATGGCCGTCTCACCGGACGGCAGCCGCGTCGCCGTCTCCGCCTCGACCGGCAACACCGTGCACGTGCTCGACATCCGCACCGGCCAGCAACTCGGCTCGTTCCCCACCGGGGACAAGCCGCACGAGAACATCTTCACCGACGGCGGCCGGCGGCTGTGGAACATGTCCATCGGCGAGGTGAACACCGACCTGGACGCCCCCTGGCTCGACTGGACGAAGGGGGACCGGCGGATCACCGTCGCCGACACCACCACCTTCGACGTGGTGCAGGTGATCGACATGCGGTCGCGGCTGGACGCCGCCGGCCGCCGGGACCTCTCCGACGCGGTCCGCCCGGCGGTCTTCACCCCCGACGGGAGCAGGCTCTACTTCCAGGTCTCGTTCTTCAACGGGCTGGTCGAGTACGACGTCGCCACCGACCGGGTCACCCGGGTCGCCGCCCTGCCGAAGAACCCCGCCACCAGCGAGGACCGCACCACCTGGGTGAACGACTCCCGCCACCACGGCCTGTCGGTCAGTCCGGACGGCGCCCGGCTCTGCGTCGCCGGCACCATGGACGACTACGCCACCGTCGTCGACCGCGCCACCCTGCGGGAGGGAACCCTGGTGCCGGCCAGCAAGCCGTACTGGGCCACGGTCAGCGGGGACGGCCGGGACTGCGTGATCTCCGAATCCGGCGCCGACCGGGTCACCGCGATCAGCTTCGCCACCGGGCAGAAGGTGGCCAGCGTGCCGGTCGGCGACCACCCGCAGCGGGTCCGCATCGGGCACCTGCCCCTCGGCTGGACGCCCCCGGTGGCCGGCTGACCGGCCCGTGCACCGTCACCGGGCGGGGCAGCGCAGCCCCTCCCGGGGCACGGTGAGCGAGACCAGGTAGGCGTCGACGGCCTGCGTCACACAGGCGGTCTGCGGGTAGGCCGTGTGGCCCTCGCCCTCCCAGGTGAGCACCCGGCCGACGCCCAGCATCGAGGCCAGCGCGGGGGTCTGCTCGTAGGGCGTGGCCGGGTCGCCCGTGGTGCCGAGCACCAGGATCGGCGGCGCGCCGGTCGCCTTCCCGGTCGGGTACGGGTCCCGCCCGCCCGGCCACTGCACGCAGCCCAGCATGCCGACCGCCAGGGCCGGGCCGAACAGCGGGTATTTCTGCCGCCACTGCGACTGGACCGCCCTGATCTGCGCGATGCTCGGCTTCTCGGTCTCGTCGGTGCAGTTCACCGCCATGTTCGCGTCGAACATGTTGGAGTAGTGGCCGTCGTCCTCGCGCTCGGCGTACGCGTCGGCGAGCTTGAACACGCCGGTCGGGTCGCCGCCCTGCAACGCGTCGATGGACCGGGCCAGCTCCTGCCAGCCCTGCTCCGTGTAGAGGGAGGAGATGACCGCGTAGAACACCCAGCCGGCGGTGGCCTCCCGGCCGTCCCGGCCGCGCACCGGCGACACCCGTGCCTTGTCGATGGCGGTGGTCACCGCGGCGCGGGCGTCCGGCGCGATGGGGCAGCGGCCGGCGTTCGCCGTGCACCAGCGGGAGAAGTTGTCGAACGCCCGCTCGAAGCCCTTCGCCTGGCTCTCCGAGCCGGCCAGGAGCCGCTGCCGCGGGTCCACCGCCCCGTCGAGCACCAGCGCCCGCACCCGCTTCGGGTAGAGCTGGGCGTAGGTCGCCCCGAGCAGCGTGCCGTAGGAGTAGCCGAGGTAGGTCAGCTTGTCGTCGCCGACGGCCGCGCGCACCGCGTCCATGTCCCGCGTGGCCTGCTCGGTGCCGTAGAGCGCGAGCTGGTCGCCGTACTTCGTGCCGCACTGCTGGCCGATCCGCCGGTTGAGGTCGACGAAGCCGTCGAAGGACGCCTGGCTCTCCGGGTCGGGGTCGTAGCCGAAGCTGGCGTCGAGCTCGGCGTCGGAGATGCACTTCACCGGACTGGACCGGCCCACCCCGCGCGGGTCGAAACCGACGATGTCGAACCGGTCGGTCACCTCGGTCGGCAGCCCGCCGAACCCGGGCCCGAAGGAGAGGTAGACCGCGGTGTCCACGCCGGACGCGCCGGGACCACCCGGGTTCACCACCAGCGACCCGATCCGGTCGTGCTGCTTGGCCGACCGGATCCGGATCAGCGCGATCTCGAAGGTCTCCCCGGCGCCCGGCCCGGCGGTCGCGCCGGTCGCCGCCCCGGCGCCCCAGTTGCGGGGTACGGCGATCCGGGCGCAGTCGTAGCGCATGCCCGCCGCGCCGCGCCCGACCAGCTCGTCCGGCACCTCGGGGCAGGGCCGCCAGGTCGGCGCGCTGCCCGGTGCGGCCGCCTCGCCCTCGCCCTCGCTCTCGGCCCGCGGGGCGAACGCCGGCATCGTGCAGCCGGCGGTGAGCACCAGCGCCGCGAGGAACCCGGTCAGCGCGGGCCGGCGGCGGATCCGGTCGGAGAAGCGGGTCACGTGGGAGCCCTCCATGATCGTGTGGACCGCCAGGCTACGCCCGGCCCGGCCCGTCGCCGACGGTCGCCGCCGGGTCCCCGCGCAGCACCTGGTCGACGTCGTAGCGGATCGGGCGCTCCAGCTGCTCGTAGGTGCAGGAGCGCGGGTCGCGGTCGGGACGCCAGCGGACGAACTGGGCGGTGTGCCGCAGCCGGTCGCCCTCCATCGCGTCGTAGCCCACCTCGACCACCAGCTCGGGGCGCAGCGGCTCCCACTCCAGGTTCTTGCCGCCGGTCCACCGGCTCACCCCGCCCGGGATGCGCTGCCCCCGCTCGTGGTCGCCGTGCACCCACGGGTGGTCGCCGCCGACCTCCCGGTAGGGCTCCAGCTCGTCCAGCAGCTCCTTGCGCCGGGCCGCGCTGAACGAGGAGCTGACCCCGATGTGGTGCAGCACCCCGGCGTCGTCGTAGAGGCCGAGCAGCAGCGAGCCGACCACCGGGCCGGACTTGTGCCAGCGGAAACCGGCCACCACGGCGTCGGCCGTGCGCGCGTGCTTGACCTTGAACATCAGCCGCTTGCCCGGCTCGTAGGGCAGGTCGGCCGGCTTGACGATGAGCCCGTCCAGCCCGGCCCCCTCGAACACGTCGAACCAGCGCCGGGCCGTCTCCGGGTCGGTGGTCACCTGGGTGACGTGCACCGGCGGCCGGACCTTCGCCAGTGCCTTCTCCAGGCGGCCCCGGCGTTCCGGATAGGGCCGGTCGGTCAGCAGCTCGTCGTCGAGCGCGAGCAGGTCGAAGGCGACGAAGTCGGCCGGGGTGGTCTCGGCGAGCAGCTTCACCCGGGAGGCGGCCGGGTGGATCCGCTGGGCCAGCAGCTCGAAGTCGAGCCGCGGCTGGCCGTCGGGGCCGTCCCGGCGGATCACGATCAGCTCGCCGTCGACCGCGCAGCGCTCCGGAAGCTGGCGGCGCGCCTGCTCCACCACCTCGGGGAAGTAGCGGGTCATCGACTTGCCGCCGCGGCTGGCGAGCTCGACCTCGTCGCCGTCGCGGAAGATGATGCAGCGGAAGCCGTCCCACTTGGGCTCATAGGTCAGGCCGGGATCGGTGGGCAGTTGGGGCACGCTCTTGGCCAGCATCGGCTCGACCGGCGGATTGATCGGCAGGTCCACGGCGACCAGTCAATCAGACCCCACCGACGGTCGTGAGGCAGATCACCGGCGGTGCCGGGCGGCGTGTCCGTTCCCGGGCTCGTTCGTCCCCCGCGACCGGATGGTGAAACCGCAGGTCAGCGCTAGGTTCGCGGCGTGCCGGAGTGGAGCTGCCGATGCTGCGGGCGCTGGCGGGTCAGCGTGGAACTGATCCGCGGGCGCCACCGCTACCGGCTGGTGCACCGCTACCCGGCGGAGCACGGCGGCGGCGCGAACGTCGTCGGCGAGGTGGCCTCGGTGGGCGAGCTGGAGGCGCTGCTCCGCCGGTACGCCCCGGTCGGCCTGGCCGACCTGCGCGAGGCGGCCTGACCGGGATCACCCGCCGTCGATCGCCGGCGTAGCCTGACCCTGATCGCGTCAGGGAGGGGACCGGGATGCGTTTCGTCGAGTCCGTCGAGATCGCCGCCGACGTCGACCGGGTCTGGGCGGTGCAGACCGACGTGGAGCGGTGGCCGGACTGGACGCCCTCGGTGACCTCCGCCCGCTGGCTCGCGCCCGGGCCCCTGGCCCTCGGCTCGTCGGCCCGGCTCGAACAGCCCCGGCTACGCCCGGCGGTCTGGCGGGTCACCGAGCTGGACCCGCCGCGCGCCTTCGTCTGGGAGTCCGACAGCCCGGGCGTGCACAGCCGGGGCGAGCACCGCCTCGTTCCGCTCGGCGACGGGCGGGTGCGCGCCGAACTGGCCATGGTGCAGACCGGGCCGCTTGCCGGGCTGGTGGGGCTGCTCGCCGGCCGGACCATCCGCCGCTACCTGCGGCAGGAGGCCGACGGGCTCAGGCGCCGCTGCGAGGGGGACTGACCGCGCCGGGCGCACTCGCGACGACCTTCTCCAGCACCGCCAGGCGGTTGCCGTTCTCATCCGGCCGGTGCGCCACGACCCGGTAGCCGCGCCGGGCGTACAGGCCCAGGTTCTCCGCGCTCTCCGCGCCGGTGAACAGGGCGAACCGGGCCACCCGCCCCACGCAGGCGGCCTCCACCGCACTGAGGAGCCGGCCACCGATGCCGCGGCCCTGCTGGTCGGGGGCGACCGCGAGGCGGCCCACGTGGGCGGTGTCGCCGTCGATGCGGGCGCGCACCGAACCGACGAGGCGGGGCCCGAGCCGGGCGGCCAGCACCACGGCCGGGCCGGCCAGGGCGGCGCGGACCTCGTCCAGCGTCTCGGTCAGCGGGGGCAGGAACACGTCCCGGTAGCGCTGCGCCTCGACCAGGTACGCGGCGCGCTGCACGGTGAGGATCTCGCCGGCGTCCGCGACGCCGGCCGGGGCGACGGTGAGCTGATCGGTCACCCGGCAACCTCACCACAGCCCGCCGGACCGGGCCCGGGCGGGCCGCCCGTACGCTGGCGGTGTCCGCGCGAGGGGGAGGCCGAGGTGCCCGAGCTGACGTACCCGGAGGTGGGGGCGACCCGCCAGGGACGCCTGCCGGCCGGCTACCACCACCTGCGCCACCGGGTCCGGCTGCCGGACGGCGGCTTCCCGGCCGCGGCCGACGCGGTGCTCGGCTGGCGCCTGCACCGGGCCGCCGGTGTGGTCATGCGCACCGACGCGCCCCGCGCCGCCGCGGGCGTGCGGGTCACCCCCGGGCTCGGCGTCGGCCCGCTGCGGCTCTGGGGCCCGACCGAGGTGGTCTGGACGGTGGACGAGCCGGACCGGGCCGGGTTCGGCTACGGCACGCTGCCCGGGCACCCGGAGATCGGCGAGGAGGCGTTCCTGGTCACCCGGACCGCCGACGGGATCTGGTTCGAGGTCACCGCGTTCAGCCGCCCCGCCCACTGGTACGTGCGCGCCGCCGGGCCGCTCGCCCGGGCCGTCCAGCAGGCGTACGCGTGGTGGCTGGGGCGGACCCTGCGCCGGCTCTGCGCCGGTCAGCGGCCCGCAGCCGGGCCTCAGTAGCCGGCGAAGGAGCGGATCGGGGCACGCGGGCCGTACTTCGGGGCCTGGATGCCGGCGGCCTCCAGCAGCACGCAGACCCGCCCGCGGTGGCCCCGGAACGGCTCCAGCAGGGCCAGCATCCGGGCGTCGTCGCCGCGCGGTTCTCCGGCCAGCGCCCAGGCCACCGTGTTCGGGACGTGGTAGTCGCCGACGCTCACCGCGTCCGGGTCCCCGTACGCGACGCGGACCACCTCGGCGGCGGTCCACGGCCCGATGCCGGCGATCGCGGTGAGCCGGCGGGTGGCCTCGGCGGCGTCGGCGCAGCGTTCCAGCCGGTCCGCGACGGCGGCCGCGCGGCGCAGCGTGTCGGCCCGCCGCTGCTCGACGCCGAACGGGTGGAAGACCCAGTACGGCGTGGCCGCCACCGCGGCGGCCTCGGGCGGCAGCAGCAGCGGCTGCAGCGGCCCCGGGGCCGCCTCCCGGAAGTGCCGCACGGTCGCCGCGTACGCCCGGTACGCCTCCTTGCCGGTGACCTTCTGCTCGAAGACGGCGCGCAGCAGCCGGGGGAAGACCTGGCCGGTCGTGGGCATCCGCAGCCCGTGGTGCTCGTGCGCCAGCCGGGCCACCAGCGGGTGTGCGCCGGCCAGCGCCGCGAACCCGGTCAGGTCGTCGCGCAGCCCGGCCACCGCGTCGGCCCGCTCGACCACCCAGTCCGCCCCGGGGCCGTAGCCCTCGGCGACCAGCTCGCCCGCCTCGGGGCGCAGCGCGAGGGTGCCCGGGCCGGCCGGGGTGCGGGTGGCCCACCAGAAGCTGCCGGCGGCGATCCGGGCGCACGGGTCGTACGGGCTGAAGGTGAGGGCGCGGACCGACGCGGCCAGCCGGTAGCCGGCCGGCGGGCGCAGCGTGCGGCGGGAGGCGGGGGAGGTCACCCCGCCACTCTGCCATGACCTCCGGCGTGACAGCGGACACGGCAGGGGGTGCGGCGCCGGCCCGAATCGGGCCGGCGCCGCGTGCGGGACGCGGGGCTGCCGGATCGCCGCCGTCCCGGGACCACGACGGTGGCCGGCCGCGCCCTCCCCGGCTGCGACCGGCCACCGTGTCCGTGGGTTGGTCAGTACGAGTAGCCCGAGTCGCCACCCGAGGTGCCCGAGTCGCCGGACGCCGGCGGGGCGACCGCCTTCGGGGTGCCGGTGGGCAGGCAGGTGAGGTTCTTCTTGCCGTTCGGGTCGACGACGAACCAGGTGCCGCCGACGCCCTGGCCCTTCCACTGGCCCGGCTTCTTGTCGCCGATGTAGCGGTAGACCGGCCAGCCCCCGATGGTGATCTGCCGGGTGCCGTCCTGGCGGGTGACCGTGCCGACCTTGTCGTCGGAGACGCCCTGGAGCTGCGGGTTGCCGTCGGTCAGGGCGGGCGGCCAGACCTGGGCGCACTTGTCGACGCAGTTGGACTGCGGCGGGTCGGCCGAGTCCTTGTCGAACCGGTACAGCACCCAGCCGTCCTGGTCGGTGACGACCTTGCCCATGCGGGGCAGCTTCTTGCCGACCAGTTCGTCGGTGAGTTGCACGTCGGACGGGGGCGCCTTGTCGTCGGCGGCCGCGTCCGGGGATGCGGAGGCTTCCGGTTCGGCCGACGCGGTGGGTTCGGCCGCGGCGACGGCGACCGGCTCGGCCGCGCTCGAGTTCGCCCCGTTGTAGCCTGCGGGGGCGCAGGCCGTTAGTGCGACCATCGCGCTCGCGACGATGACGGTCGTCCGCTTCAGGTGTGCCACGTGCCCTCCTCGTTCTTGGCAGTTCGCCGGGTAGTACGGGCGGCGCGCTGTCAAGGTTGAAGAGAAAAGGGTGCTCCATTTCACAGTGGATCCGTTGAACCGATCCGGCCGGCGGCGCGTGGGGGGAGCACATCGGGGTTGGTGCCCCGGCAACGACGGAACGGCGCCGGGCGGTGTCGCTGCCCGGCGCCGGCGTACCCGGCGGGATCAGATGTCGCCGACCGTCACCAGGGGGCTGGCGACGCCGTTGACGTCGACCGACTGCACCTGGATCTTCGCGATGTCCTTGACCGGGGCCGAGGTGGACGCGCTCAGCTCCAGGGGGAGCTGGTTGGTGTTCGTGCCGTAGCCGCCGCCCGGCACCGACCAGGTGGAGACCACCTCGCTGGTGGCGTTCTTCCGCACCACGACAAGGCGGCACGTGCGCGGCCCCGGCAGGCGGGTGAGCTGGAGGTTGATCTGGGTGCCGTACTCCTTCGACGCCAGCCACATGGTGGTCTTCACGCCGGTGCCGGGGTCGACGGCGTTGTGCTGGTCGCCCTCCTGCTGCTCCTTGTCACCGATGCCCGGGTCGTTGGGGTCCGGCGGCTCGCTGTCCGGCGGGGCGGTGATCGGCGCGGTGAGAGTCGGCTCGGCCTGCGGGATCGGTTCCGCGCCGCCGCCGAAGATGCCGGCCATGGCGACGCCGCTCAGGCCGCCGAAGACCACGACCGCGGCCGCGGCGGCGAAGACCTGCCGCATCCGGGTCCGCCGCCGGTCCCGGCGGACCGCCATGAGGGTACGGTCCAGCAGCGCCGGATCGGTGTGCGTCTGCTCCAGCGCGGCCATCGCCTCGCCGTCGATGCCGGAGAGCAGCCCCACCACCGGGACCATCGTCTCCAGTTCCGCCGCACACGCCCAGCAGGTGGCGAGGTGTTCCTCGAACCGCTCCGCGTCCTGCGGGTCCAGCACGCCGAGTGCGTAGGCGGCGACATCCATGTGGTCCGCGCGGCTCATTCCGTCACCCCCCTCTCCTGCAGAGCCGTGCGCAGCGCGCGCAGCGCGTAGTAGACCCGCGACTTCGCGGTGCCGAGCGGAAGGCCCAGCTCCTCGGCCGCCTCGGGCACGGTACGCCCCCGGAAGTACGTGGCCACCAGGATCTCCCGGTGCGACTGGCTCAGCGTACGCAGCGCGTCCGCCACCGTCATCGTGCGCAGCACCCGGTCGGTGCTGTCCGCCTCGGCGAAGGCGGTCAGGTCCCGGTCGTACGTCTCCGCCGGGCGGGCCTGCTCGCTGCGGTGCTCGTCGATGGCGATCCGCCGGGCCACCGTGACCAGCCAGGGGCGCAGCGAGCCCTGGCCCTGGACGCCCAGCCGGTGCGCGTTGCGCCAGGCCCGCAGCAGCGTCTCCTGCACGATGTCCTCGGCGCGCTGCCGGTCGCCGCCCGTCAGCCGCATGACGAACATCAGCAGCGGCCCGGCGTGCTCGGCGTAGAGCAGGCGGATGAGCTGGTCGGAGTGGCTGGCCTCGGTCGAGGTGGCCTGGTGGCGTCCGGGAGCCGGTCGCGGCGTCACCGGGTCATTCTGGCGATCGGAGGAACGGGCGTCGACCCCCCGGCCCGACCTCGACGCGCGCGACTGGGGCTGTGCCCGGGCGAACATCCACTCGGGCCGTGCCACCCCGCCGTGCCAGCCGGCCGCCACCGCATGCATGCAAGACCTCCGGTGTCCGATGACTCAGCCGACCCCCCACGGGCGTGGCCGCCCGGTGATACGCAGCGGTGCGCCGAGCGGATCAACGCCGGACGGAAAAAATTCCGGGCGGGGGCGGGGTGGAGTCGGTGGCGTCGGCGTCGTGGACCACCGGGGCGCCCCCGGCGAACCGGTCCAGTTCGGCGCCGGCCAGCACCCGGCCGGGGAACCAGTCCCCGGCGGCGCGCCGGGTCAGCTCCGGCACCGGTGGCTCCACCCTGGACGCGACGAGCACCAGGTTGCCGTAGCGCCGGCCGCGCAGCACCGCCGCGTCGCCGACCAGGCAGGCCCGGGGCAGCACGGTGCGCACCGTGGCGACCTGCCCGCGGGCGTGCCGCAGCGGCGGGCCGTCGGCGACGTTCGCGAGGTAGTAGCCGTCGGGGCGGAGCACCCGGGCCACCTCGGCGGCGTACTCCACCGAGGTCAGGTGGGCGGGGGTGCGGGCGCCGGCGAAGACGTCCGCGACCACCACGTCGTAGCTGCCGTCCCGGCTGGACGCCAGGGTGGCCCGGGCGTCGGCGACCCGGACCCGCAGCCGGGGATCGGCCGGCCAGGGCAGCTCGCGGCGCACCAGGTCCACCAGCGCGCCGTCCACCTCGGACACCCGCTGCGTCGAGCCGGGACGGGTGGCCTGGACGTAGCGGGGCAGGGTGAGCGCGCCGCCGCCGAGGTGCAGCACGCGCAGCGGCGCGCCGGCCGGTGCCACCAGGTCGATCGCGGCGGCCAGCCGCCGGACGTACTCGAACTCCAGGTGGGTGGGGTCGGTCAGGTCCACGTGGGACTGCGGTGCGCCGTCGAGCAGCAGCGTCCACGAGCCCGGCCGGTCCGGGTCGGGCACCAGCTCGGCCTGCCCGGTGTCGACCTGCGCGACCGCCCGGTCCGCGCCGCGTCGTCGGCCCATCAGCGCCGGCCCATCAGCGCCGGATCCCCCGGGCCGCCGCGGTGAGCACCCGGTGCAGCAGGCGGGCGTCGCCGAGCATCCCGCGCAGCCGGCGCTCCAGGCCGGCGATGGGGATCAGGTTCTGCGGGGCGCGCGGGTCCTTGTACGGGGTGGAGGCGAACCGGGGCAGCGTGACCAGCGACAGGTCGGCGAGCCCGATGGCCTCGGCCTCGGTCAGGTCGGCGGAGCACTCCACCCGGACGATGCCGGCCCACGGGGCGCCGCCGGCCGCCGGCAGCCGCAGGTACCACGAGTAGCCGCCCCACGCGGTGCCCAGCCGGAACACCGGGCAGCGCTGCCCCGGGGCCAGCCCGGTGACCACCGCGGTGAGCCGGCCGTCCAGGTACTGGCTGTGCTGGGTCTTGATGTAGCCGAGGGTGCGGGGGAGGTTCCGCCGGCTGCGCAGCGGCCCGTCCACCACCAGCAGGTCGCCGTCACTGCGCACCGCGTCGGAGACCGCCACCTCCAGGGCGGTCAGCGGGCCCTGCACGGCGGCGGGGAGCTTGCTCAGCTCGCCGGTGCCGCTCACCCGGTGCACCGGGTAGCGGATCGCGCCGGCCAGCACGTCCTGCGCCGACGGGCTGGCCGTGAACAGGCCCCGGCCCACCCGCGCACCGGCCAGCTCCGCCGCGCCCCGCTCCAGGTCGCAGCGGACCACCCCGGCCGCGTACGAGGCGGCGATGCCCGGGAACGAGCCGCCGTCGTCCTCGGCCGTCCAGACGCTGGCGTCGATCCGGCGTACCCCGTCGACCAGCAGCACCACGTCCGGGGCCGCGACGTCGCGCCGGACGTCGACGGCCCGCCAGTCGGTGGCGGGAAGCTCGACGTCGGCGTCGACCTGGGCGCTGCTCGGCGCCGCCGGCCCGCCCCCCGCCTCGAACGACGCCCCGTACGCCGGGTCCCACGCGTCGACGAAGAACCTCGTCACAGGCCCGTCCGTTCGACCCGCGCCGTGCGGGCGTCCTTGCGGACCTCGAAGCGCACCGGGATCCGCTCGGCGAGCGCCGGCACGTGGGTGACGACGCCGACCATCCGGTCGCCCCGGGCGGCCAGGTTCTCCAGGGTGGCCGCCACCGTGTCGAGGGTGGCCGCGTCCAGCGTGCCGAAGCCCTCGTCGAGGACGATCGACTCCAGGCTGGCCGCACTGGTGGACATCCCGGCGAGCTGCTCGGAGAGGGCCAGCGCCAGGGCCAGCGACGCCTGGAACGTCTCCCCGCCGGAGAGCGTGCGCACGCCGCGCCGCAGCCCGGCGTCGTGGTGGTCGACCACGAAGAACTCGCCCTTGTCGTGAACGAGGTCGTACTGGCCGCCGGACAGCTCGCGCAGGATCCGCGACGCGCCGTCGACCAGCAGGTCCAGCGCCTCGGCCAGCAGCCAGCGTTCGAAGTTGTTGGCCCGCAGGTGCCCGGCCAGGGCACGGGCCACCCGGGCCTCCCGCTCATGGCCGGCCCGCTGCTCGCGCAGGTCGGCAGCCTGCTCGCGGCGCTCCTCCAGCCGGCGCAGCTCGGCCTCCGCCCGCTCCACCGCCACCGCGGCGTCGCGCTGCGGGTCCTGCGGCGCGGGCAGCCCGGCGGCGTCGAAGAGCCCGCCGATCCGCTCCGCCACCTCGCCGGCCGCGGCCTCGGCGGTCCCGACGGCGGCGGCCAGCCCCTCCCGGTCGGTGCGCCGTCGCCCGGCCTGCTCGCCGGCCCACGCGGCGAGGGCTGCCCAGGCGGCGGCCACGTCGTCGCGGTCGGCGGCCGGTGGGCCGAACCGGGCCAGCCCGTCGCGGACGGTGTCGAAGTCGCGCCACGCCCGGCGCAGCCGCTCCTGCGCGCCGTCGAGCGCGCCGCGGGCCCGGCGGGCGGCGTCGCGACCGGCGCGTACCGCGCCCGCCGCCTCGTCCAGCGCCCGGCGCAGGCGGGCGTGCTCGGCCAGGGACCCGCGCAGCGCCTCCGGCGCGGCGGCGCCGGTGAGCTGCCCGTCCAGCTCGGCCAGCCGGGCCCGGAGCTGGTCGTGCTCGGCGCGGGCGCGCAGCAGCACCCGGTCCAGCTCGCGGGCGGCCGCGTCACGCTCCTGGACCACCCGCTTGGCCGCCTCGCTGGCCGCCCGGGCCGCCTTGCCGGCCGCGAGCGCCCGGGCCACCGCCGACCCCTTGGGCACGGCCGGCACCCGCGGGACCGGCTGCTCGCAGACCGGGCAGGGGCCGCCGTCGACCAGGTGCGCCCGCAGCGCCACCGCCTGGTCGGTGGCCTTCGCCTCCTCGTGCGCCCGGAAGGCCGCCTCCAGCTCCGCCTCGGCCCGCTCGGCCTCGGCCCGGGCCCCGGCGAGCGCCCCGGCCGCCGCGTCGTGCTCGGCCTGCGCCGCGTCCACCGCCGCGCGGACCGCCGCCGCCTCGCCGGTCAGCCGTTCCCGGTCGGCGTGGGCCTTGAGCTGGAGGCGCAGCGCGCTCTCGTCGCCGGCCGCGGCGAGCTCGCCGCGCAGCTTCTCCTCGCGCTCCTCGGCCAGCCCGACGGCGCCGGCCGCCTCGTCGGCGGCGGTCCGCGCGTCGGTCACCGCCCGGGCCAGCTCGGCGATCCCGTCCGGCGGCCGGACCCCGGCCAGCACGGTCAGTTCGGCGTCGAGCGCCGCGAGGGCGGTCGCCTGCTCGCGCGCCGTCGCCCGCACCCGCTCCAGCTCGGGTACGGCCGCCGCCACGGCCCCGGCCAGCTCGCGCATCGCCTCGACCCGCTCCCGGGCGGCGGCCAGGCTCTCCTCGTCGACGTCGGCGAGGCCGCCCAGCACCTTGTCGACCGCCTCCAGCTTCGCCTCGGCCTGCCCGGCGCGCTCGGTGGCCTTCTTCTGCACCTCCTCGTAGATGCCCAGCCCGAGGAGGTTGACGAGGATCTGCTGCCGGGTGGCCGGCTTGGCGTGCAGGAAGTCGGCGAACTGCCCCTGCGGCAGCACCACGCAGCTCGTGAACTGCTCGTAGGGCAGCCCGACCGCGTCCAGCACCGCCTGCTCCATCTCGGCCGGGGTGCCGGCCACCACCTCGCCGAGATCCTCCGGGCTGAGCCCGGTGTCGAGCTTGGTGACGTCGAACCCGGGCGGCATGAGCTGGAGCCCGGCGTTGGCGGTCTTCACCGTGCCCCGGCCGTCCCGGCGGACCACCCGGGTCGCCACGTAGCGGTCGCCGGCGGACTCGAAGACCAGCCGCACCCGCGCCTCCGTGGCCGAGGGGGCGAGGGCGTTGGCCAGCCCCCGCGTGCCGCCCCAGCGGGGGACCGTGCCGTAGAGGGCGAAGCAGATCGCGTCGAGCACCGTCGACTTGCCCGAGCCGGTGGGCCCGACCAGCGCGAAGAAGTCCGCGTCGGTGAAGTCGACCGTGGTCTCCTCGCGGAAGACGGTGAAGCCCGCCATGTCCAGCCGCATGGGCCGCATCAGTGGTCGACCTCCTCGAGCAGCTCGTCGAAGAGCTGCCGGACCTCGTCGTCGGCGTGGCCGCGGCTGCCCAGGTAGTCGGCGAACAGCTCGCGCGGCGAGCGGCCGGCCCGCTGGGCGGTGCGGGTGCCGCTGCCCGGGGCGGGCACCAGCTCCGGGTCGATGCGGATCTCCAGCGCCCGGGGGAGCAGCTCCTGCACCTCCTCGCGCAGCCCGGCGCGGGGCTGCTCGCGGACGTAGACCCGCAGCCAGCCCTCGGGCACGTCGATCTCGGCGAGCTGCGCCAGGGTGCCGCGGACCGTGCGCAGCGGGACGGCCCCGGGCACCGGCACCTCCCGGATCTGCGCGGCGGTCGCCGCGGTCACCTCGACGATCGTCACCGACCCGACGTTCTCCTGCTCGCCGAAGTCCACGGCGAGCGGGCTGCCGCTGTAGCGCACCGGGCAGGGGCCGATCACCCGCTGGGAGCGGTGCAGGTGGCCCAGTGCCACGTAGTGCGCGTTGCCCGGGAACACGGTGGCCGGCACCGCGTAGCCGAGCACGGTGTGCGCGTCCCGCTCGCCGCCGCCGGTGCTCGCGCCGACCACCGTGAGGTGGGCGGTGACCAGGTGCACCCGGTCCGGCTCGGTGAACCCCTCGGCCAGCCGGGCGAGCACCCGGCCCAGGTGGTCGGCGTAGGTCTGGTTGGCCTCGGCCGGGGTCAGCTCGTACATCTCCACGGCGCGCACGGCGTAGCGCTGGGAGAGGAAGGGCAGCGCGGCGACCTGCCAGCGCTCGCCGTCGCGCGTGGTGCCGTCGATGACGTGCTCGGCCGGATTCTCCCGAACGCTGCCCCGCAGCGTGATCCCGGCGGCCTCGGCCCACGGGCGCAGCGCGTCGAGCGCCGCGCCGTTGTCGTGGTTGCCGCCGATCGCCACCACGTCGGCCCCGGTGCGGCGCAGCGCGGTCAGCGCCCGGGTGACCAGCCGGGTCGCCTCCGGGGTGGGCGCGGCGGTGTCGTAGAGGTCGCCGGCCACGATCACCAGGTCGGGCCGCTCGACCCGGGCGATCTCGATCACCTGGGCGAGCACCTGCTTGTGCTCCTCGGCCCGGGACTGCCCCTTGAGGACCTTGCCGACGTGCCAGTCGGAGGTGTGCAGGATCTTCATGATCAGCCCTCTAGAACGGGATGTCGTCGTCGGAGGTGCCCGAGCCGACCACCGCGAACGGGTCGGCGGCCTGGGTGATCGAGCGCAGCGTCTCCGAGGGCGCCCGGCCGGCCTCGGAGACCCGGGTGGCCCAGGCCGGGAAGGGGAACTCCAGGCAGAGCGGGACCGGGATGTCGGGCTGGTTGACGAACATGGTGCCCGGCTTGGCCAGCAGGGCCCGCTGCCGTTGTGCGGGCGGCAGGAAGCCGTATTCCGGGCGGGACGCCTCGGCCGGGTCGAGCCGGCCGACCACCCGGATGGCCGAGTTGGTGACGATCCGCCGCTCCACCTCGCTGGCGGTCTGCTGGGCGCCGACCAGGATCACCCCGAGCGAGCGGCCCCGCTCGGCGATGTCGAGCAGCACCTCCTTGATCGGGGAGGAGCCCTCCCGGGGGGCGTACTTGTTGAGCTCGTCGAGGACGACGAAAAGCAGCGGTTTCGCGGTGCCCGCCTTCTCCTTGCGCTCGAACTCGCTCTTGAGCGTCACGCCGACCACGAAGCGCTGCGCCCGGTCCGGCAGATTGTGCAGGTCGACAACGGTGACCTGGGCGGACTCGGCCGTGTTGATCGAGTGCGGGCGGCGGGTGGCGAGATCACCCCGGATCAGCCGGCCCAGGTCCTTCTTGCTGCCGATCAGCCGGCGGGCGAACGCGTTGACCGTGCCGAGGCCGACCGCGCTGCCCGCCCACTCGGCCCGGGTCTCGTCGTCGTTGAGCTGCGCGACGACGTGGTCGACCAGGTCGGCGTAGGACCCCAGGCGCACCCCGTCGATGCTCACCCCGCCGTCGGCGGGCTGGGCGTATCTGGCCAGGTGGGCGGCGACCGAGTGCACCACCATCGTGTACTGCTGCCGCTCGTCGTCGGCGTCGGCGAAGACGTAGGGCAGCAGGCGGTCGGCGCAGAACTCGCTGAGCGTCCAGTAGAAGCTGTCCACCCCGGTGAGCCGGCTGCTCACGTCCGGCGTGCCGGAGGAGTCGCCGACCCGGGGCGGGGCGTAGACCCGGACGTCGGGGAAGGCGCCGGCGTCGAGCCCCAGCTTCGCGTAGCCGGCCCGGGTGGCCTCGTCGAGCCGCGTGTTGGGGTGGTCGAGGAAGAGCAGGTCCTCGCCCTTGACGTTGAAGATGAGCGCCTTGGCGTTGACCGCGTCGCCGCCCAGCACCCCGGAGCGGAAGACCGAGTAGAGCAGGAACGTGGCGAAGCTGGTCTTGGTGGCCACGCCGGAGATGCCGGAGATGGAGACGTGCGCGCCCCGGGTGCCGTCGAGGAAGTCGGCGTTGAGGTAGACCGGGACGCCGTCGCGACCCATGCCCATCGGGATGCGCCGCTCCATCCGGTCGAAGTGCAGCGCCCGGGCCCGGGCGTCGCCCTCGGCCCGGTGCACCACGGCGCCCGGGGTGGGCGGCACGTAGAACTCCGGGTCGACGCGGGTGGTGGTGACCTCGGCGGCCTCCTGCACCTGGGCGGGCAGGGTGCCGTCGGCGATGGCGAACACGTCGGAGTCGAACTGCGCCCCCTCGTGCCGGGCGCGCACCTGGGTGACGACGCCGGCGATGGTGACCGGCTCCCGGTCGGGCAGCTCGCGGCGGGTCACCACCACGTCGTCGAGCTGGAGGTAGCTGCCGGGCGCGACGGCGGTCCAGAAGGTGAGCGGGGTGGCGTCGGCGGTGCCGAGCACCCGGCCGACCCCGTCGCCGGGGCCGTCGAGCAGGTCGTCGGTCATCGGCGGTCTCCGGTCGGCTGGTCGTCCCGTTCACGGCGCACGTCGTGCATCCTGCCCGAGGGATGCGACAGGTTGCCACGCGACGCGGCGGACGCCACCTCGCCGGTCCACCGACCCTGCGCAGCGGCACCGAATGCTGACTCTCCGTACGCCCTGGTCGGCCATTCCGACACCGCCGGGCCGGATCCCGGGAGATCCTGCAAGGGGCCGGAGGACGGATGGCACGAGGAGCGGCGGTGGAGGCAGTCCGGAGCCGGACGGCGATGCTGCTGCTGCTCGCCGTCCTGCCGGCGGTCCTGGAGGAGGCGGTGCTCGTCGGCATCAGCTTTCACGGTGCCCGGGGCCTGGCGCCCCAGGTGACCGCGGTCTGGCCGTACGACTCGTTCCACGACCTGCGGTGGCTGCTGGTCTACCACGACGCCTGGTGGACCTTCGGTCTCGGGCTGGTGGGGCTCACCGTCTTCCGCGGCGTGCTGACCGCCGGGCTGACCGCGCTGGCGTGGCCCGAGCGGGTGCCGCGTCCCTCGTTCGGCTGGCTGGTCCGGCGGAACCTGGAGGTGGCCGCGCTCGCCCTGGTCATCATCTCGCCGTGGGCCGCCATCTCGGTCGCCTTCTCGGCCGTCGCGCTCTCGCTCTACCTGTTCGCCTCGCTCGTCCCCATGCTGGTGCTCGCCCCGTTCCTCCAGCGCGCCGGGGTGGTCCGGAACTGGTGGCGGGGACTGCCCACCATCGAGATGCTCGGCTGGTCGGTGCTCAACTTCGTGGTGCTCACCGTGGCGGGCGCGGTCATCTCCAGCACGTCCGGCTGGTGGGGCGTCCCGGTGGCCGCGCTGGCCGGCCTGGCCAACGGCCTGCTCTGGCAGCGCACCGTGGCGGCGGCCGTGCTGCCCGCCCGGATCCGGCTGGCGCGGGTCCCCGTCGCGCCGGTGGCCATCGCGCTCACCATGGCCGCCGCGGTCGCCTCGCAGACGCTCGTCGGCCTGGCGCTGGGTCCGCCGGCGGAGTGGCGGCCCCGGGTGATCGCCCAGCGGCTGCCCGACCGGGTGCCGCACGCGGTGATCGCCATCGCCGGGCACGACTCGCAGTGGAACGGCCGCCCACCGGCCGACCCCCGGGTGGAGCGCTTCTCCTACGTGGGCCTGGACCGGCAGGGCCGGCCGCTGCCGTACGGGCCCGAGGCGACCCACCAGTCCCTGGACTCCAGCGCGGTGCTGCTCGCGGCGCAGGTGACCGAGTTGCACCGCCGGACCGGCCGGCCGGTCGCCCTGCTCGGGTTCAGCGAGGGGGCCATGGTGGCGCGCACCTACCTGGACAAGTGGGCCCAGCCGCTGCCGGTGGAGGCGGTGCTGCTGTTCAGCCCGCTGATCCAGCCGGGCCGGGCCTACTATCCGCCCCCGGGGTACGAGGGGTGGGGCGTGGCCGCCGGCTGGGAGCTGCGCGGGATCTTCTGGCTGGCCAACCTGGGGCGCAGCGTGAAGAGCACCCCGGACGAGCCGTTCGTGCGGTCGGTGCTGGTCAACGCGCCGTTCTACCGCAACCGGACGCTGTGCCCGGTGGCCGGGGTGCGCATGATCGCCTTCCTGCCCACGGTCAGCGCGGCGGAGGCGCCGCCCGGCGAGTACAGCCGGATCCCGGTCTTCCAGATGCCCGCCCTGCACGGCGGACTGATCGGCCAGCGGCTCGCCCAGGACCGGGTGGAGGACTTCCTCGCCGGCGCCCGGGTCGACGAGCCGCGCCGGGAGTACCGCCTGCTCCAGCGGCTGGGTGCGGCCTGGCAGGCCCCGCCGCTCGCGCTGGCCCTGAACCAGGTGTGGTCGGCGGACCGGGAGGGCGATCCCGCCTTCTCCGGCCGGATCTGCGAGCCCCGCTGACCGGCGGTCTCACTCCGACCGGCCGGTGGCCCGGCGGTGCCGGAGCAGGAGCCGGATCGCCGCCGCGTCGATGGCGGCCACCAGCACCAGCCGGATCGGCGCGTAGGGCAGCAGGAGCAGGTCCACGGCGAGCGCCAGCACGGCGCAGCCGATCGCCACGGTGGCCGCGCCCCGCCGGCCGGTGATCGCCACCAGCCCGGCGAGCGCCACCGCGGCCCCGGCCACCAGGTGCAGCCAGATCCAGCCGGTGACATCGACCGGGTAGAGGCCCTCCTCGCCCAGCACGATGAACGACCCGGACCGGAGCATCCCGTACGCGGCCAGCGCGTCGGTCAGGCCGGTGGCGACCAGCAGCCCACCGGCGAGCGCCGGCCGGCGGGTCCGCTCCGGCGCCGTCCCGGTCGCCTGCGGAGCACTCATTCCCCGAGGTTACGGCGCTGGTCACCGGCGGGTTCGTCAGACGCCGCAGCCCGGCCCGGCGGGGTGCGGCTCCGGGTGCCCGCGGCGCCGCCCGCGCCGGGTGGTGAACGGGATGCGAAAACCGTGGAAAAAATCTTGGCCGAAAGTCGTGACAGACATGGGCCGCCTGCGGCAAGAATGTGCAACAACGCATCGAGGATCTTTCCTCCATCGATTCCTCGTGCGCCGCCACGGCCGTGTGACCTGCACGGACGCGGCCGATCCGGCGTGTCCTCCCACGGCGGGTCACCCGTCGGTCGAAACCCCCCGACCGGCAGTTCTAGCGAAGGTAGGAGCTTCATGCGTCGTACCACTCTCCTCGGCGGGCTGGCCACGGCGGCGCTGCTGGCCGCTGCCGGCACGCTGCCCACCGCGGCCTCCGCCGCCCCCGTCTCCGGTGACGCGTTCACCCGGGCGGTCGCCCAGCTCAAGGCCCACTCGGGCAGCGCGCTGGTCGCCGACGGCCAGAGCTTCACGCTCAAGAACGTGCAGACCGACGCCGACGGCACCGAGCACGTCCGGCTCAACCGCTACTCCGACGGCCTGCCCGTGCTCGGCGGCGACACCGTGGTCCACCTCGGCAAGGGCAACACCTGGAAGGGCGCCAGCCAGAGCATGGCGGCCGCGCCGACGCGGGGCGCCAAGGCCCGGGTGAGCGCCGCGGCCGCCGGCCGGGCCGCGCTCGCCGCCTCCACCGCCACCACCCGCCGGGTGGACGGCAGCCAGCTCGTCCACGACGCCGACGCCACCGGCACCACCCTCGCCTACGAGGTCGTCGTGGGCGGCGCGTACGCCGACGGCACCCCCAGCGAGCTGCACGTGCTGGTGGACGCCACCACCGGCAGGGTGCGCGACTCCTGGGAGGGCGTGCAGCGCGACGGCACCGGCAACACCTTCCACTCCGGCACGGTGACCGTGGGCAGCACCCAGTCCGGCAGCACCTGGCAGCTCACCGACGCCACCCGGGGCGGCCACAAGACCTACGACCTCAACGGCGGCACGAGCGGCACCGGCACCCTGGTCGCCAGCGCCTCGAACGTGTTCGGTGACGGCACGCTGGCCAACCGGCAGACCGCCGCGGCCGACGCCGCCTACGGCGCGCAGAAGACCTGGGACTACTACAAGACCGTGCACGGCCGCAACGGCATCCGCAACGACGGTGTCGGCGCCTACAGCCGGGTGCACTACAGCAGCAACTACGCCAACGCGTTCTGGAGCGACTCCTGCTTCTGCATGACCTACGGCGACGGCGGCTCCGGCTGGTACCCGCTGACCTCGCTGGACGTGGCTGGTCACGAAATGACCCACGGCGTCACCAGCAACACGGCCGGCCTGCGCTACAGCGGTGAATCGGGCGGTCTCAACGAGGCCACCAGCGACATCTTCGGCACGCTGGTCGAGTTCTCCGCCGCCAACAGCAAGGACCCGGGCGACTACCTGATCGGCGAGAAGCTGCGCAGCAGCGGCGTCCCGCTGCGGTACATGGACAAGCCCTCCAAGGACGGCGCCTCGGCCGACTGCTGGAGCAGCTCGGTGGGCCGGCTGGACGTGCACTACTCCTCCGGCGTGGCGAACCACTTCTTCTACCTGCTCGCCGTGGGCAGCGGCTCGTCCTCGTACGGCAACAGCCCGACCTGCAACGGCAGCACCGTGACCGGCATCGGCAACGCCAAGGCCGGCGCGATCTGGTACCGCGCGCTCACCCGCTACATGACCTCGCGGACCAACTACGCCGGCGCCCGCACCGCCAGCCTGTCGGCCGCCGCCGACCTGTACGGCAGCGGCAGCGCCGAGTACAACACGGTGGCCGCCGCCTGGTCGGCCGTCAGCGTCAACTGATCGCCCCGCCCGGCGTCGGCGGACTCCCACCGTCGACGCCGGGCGGCCGCGCTCCGAACGGCGGGCGCGGGTACGCCGTCGGCGGCGTCCCGCGCCCGCCGTCGCCGTCCCGGGGTCAGCCGGCGAGCACCTCGCGCAGCCGGGCGGCGAAGGCCGGCGGGTCCTCGGCGAAGCCGACGTGCCCGCCCGGGAACATCGCCGGCGCCGTGCCCAGCGCCGCGGCGAGCGCCCGCGAGGTGCGGTCGCAGACCTCGCCGGTCGACCGCTCGCCCAGACCCACGACGACCCGGGTCGGGCCGGCGCGCAGGGCGTCGACGTCGGGCCGGAAGCGGGTGGTCCCCCGGATCATGTGCAGGTACTGGAAGTGCTCGTCGGCGGCCGCCTGCGGGTCCGGCTCGCCGCCGAACATGCCGAGGACCACCTCCTCGGGCAGGTGGATGTTCGCGGCGGCGAGGAACCTGCGCCCGGCGCCGAGCCGGTCCCCGGCGCGGTACGTGGCGATCATGTCGTCCTCGCTCGCCAGGAGTTCCGCCCGGTCCGGCAGCAGGCCGAGCAGCGGCGGTTCGTGCGCGACGACCGTGTGCACCCCGGCGGGAGCCGCCTGGGCCAGGGCGAGGACGGTCACCGCACCGCCGCTGGAGCCAAGCACGGCGGCCGGGCCCGCGTCGACGTGGGCGAGGAGCCGGGCGACGTCGTCGGCGCGCAGCTCGGGGGTCGAGTCCTGGTGCGGGTCGTGCAGGACGCTGCGGCGGATCCCGCGCGGGTCGGTGGTCAGCACGGTGTGCTCCTCCGCCAGCAGGTCGGCCAGCGGCGTGAAGGCGTCGGCGTCCATCGGCGCGGCGACCAGCGCCACGAGCGGGCCCCGGCCGCGTACCTCGTAGTACAACCGCCCGTCGGGCACCGCCAGGGTGCCGGTGGTGACAGGCGCGGTCGACATGCTGCTCATCGGGTCCTCCGGAGTCGTGGGTGAGCGAGCCCTTCACCTTCCTGACTCCGGCGCTGCGGCAGAATCGTCGGTCGTGAGCGTCAGTTCTTCGACCGCCGCCGGATCGTCCGACCGGGCCCCGGCCGACGAGGCCACCTTCACGGCGCTCGTCGCGCCGCTGCGCCGGGAACTGCACGCCCACTGCTACCGGATGCTCGGCTCGGTCCACGACGCCGACGACGCCCTCCAGGACGCGCTGGTGCGGGCGTGGCGCGGGTTGCCGACCTTCGCCGGGCACGGCTCGCTGCGGTCGTGGCTCTACACCGTGGCGACCCGGGTCTGCCTCGACGCGATCGCCGGACGCGCCCGGCGGGCCCTGCCGGTCGACCTCGGCCCGGCCAGCGAGCGCGCCGTGACCGACAGCGATCCGCTCGACGACGTCGCCTGGCTCGGCCCGTACCCGGACACCGGTCTCGCGGCCGGCCCGGCCGCGCCGGGCGCGCGGTACGAGCAGCGCGAGGCCGTCGAGCTGGCCTTCGTGGCCGCGGTGCAGCACCTGCCGGGCAACCAGCGGGCCGCGCTGCTGCTCTTCGACGTCCTCGGCTACTCCGCCGCGGAGATCGGGGCCATGCTGGGCACCTCGACCACGTCGGTGAACTCGGCGCTCGCGCGGGCCCGGCGGGTGCTCGCCGAACGGGTTCCCGCCGCGACCCAGCAGCGCACCCTGCGGATGCTCGACGACGTCCGGCTGCGGGAGGTCGTCACCGGCTACACCGCCGCCCTGGAGAACGGCGACGCGGACGCCCTCGTCGCCCTGCTCACCGAGGACGTCACCTGGTCCATGCCGCCGATGCCGCACTGGTACCGGGGCCTCGCGGCGGTGCGGGACTTCGCCCTGGCCGTGCCGCTCGGCGCCTGCGGCAGCTGGCGGCACGTGCCGACCGGCGCGAACGGGCAGCCGGCGGTCGCCGGCTACCTGCGGCGGGGCGGCGCCGGCCCGTACCTCCCGTGGTCGGTCGACGTGCTGACGCTGCGGGGGAACCGGATCGCCGGGATCACCTCGTTCGTGGGCGCGGCGCACGTCGCGGCGTTCGGTCTCCCGGACGCACTGCCGCCGGCGCGCTGACCCCGCGCGGCGGGCGCAGGCACGCCCGCCCCGCGCCGGCCGTGGGCGTACCCCTCCCGGTAGGGCCCGGTCAGGCGGCCGGTGCGGCGCCGGCGGGTGGCGCCCCACCCGGGTCGCGGGCGTAGCGCAGCATCAGCACGCCGTCGGCGGCGGCCAGCACGTGCCGCAGCGGCAGGTGCCGGGGCGCGCTGCCGGCCCCGGCGGTGATCCGGCCCGGGCCGGCGCCGGCGAGCAGCGGCGCGACGGTCAGGCACAGCTCGTCCACCAGGTCGGCCGCGGTGAGCGCGCCGAACAGGTGCGGGCCGCCCTCGCAGAGGAGCTGGCCCAGCCCGCGGCGGCGCAGCTCGGCCAGGCCGGCGGCCAGGTCGACCCGCTCCGTGCCGCAGCGCACGAGGTCGGCCACCTCGGTCAGCCCGGGCGGCGGCTCGGCGGCCGCGCGGGTGAGCACCAGCGGCCGGACCGGCGCGTCGGCGAAGCACGCCTGGGCCGGGTCGAGGTCCAGCGAGCCGGAGACCACCACCAGCGTCGGGTATTCGGCCAGGCCCTGCTCACGGCGCCAGGCGCGGCGCGCCTCGCCGAGCCGGACCGCCCGGTAGCCCTCGTGGCGCAGCGTGCCGGCGGCCACCACCAGCCCGTCGCAGAGCATCCGCAACAGGCCGAAGACGCGCTTGTCCGGCTCGCCCGAGAGGCCGGCGGAGTAGCCGTCCAGGGTGACCGCACCGTCGGCGCTGGCCACGAAATTCACCCGCAGGTGGGGGTGCGGTGCCCGGCCGTAGAGCGCGGCCAGCTCCGGGTCGGCCAGGGGCCCGGTGACGGGCGCCGGCCAGATCCGTTCGATCGGGGTTGCGACGCTCATTCGCCGGCCGGACCGGTGACCGGAGGGGTCGGTTCGGGGGTACGGTGCTGGCAGTCGCACCACTTCCGACCAGGACAGTCGTCGTGCCGCCGCTCCCGGCACGCTCGGCAGATCATGTGGGCAGCCTATGCCGGGGAAGGATGGGACAGCATGTCGCGTCAGATCTTCCAACTGAAGGTCTCCCTCGCCGGGGTCCGGCCGCCGGTGTGGCGGCGGGTGCTGGTCCCCGGTGGCTACACGCTGGACCGGCTGCACCGGGTGGTCCAGCACGCGATGGGCTGGCGCGACTGCCACCTGCACTCGTTCGAGATCGACGGCCGCCAGTACGGCGAGCCCGACCCGGACGGCGAGCTGGCGCTCCGCGACGAGCTGGACGTCCGGCTGGACGCGGTGGTGGGCAAGGGCGACCGGTTCCGCTACACCTACGACTTCGGCGACTGGTGGGAGCACGACCTCGTGGTCGAGGACGTGTGCACGGCCGACCCGGACGAGCGCTACCCGGTCTGCGTCGAGGGGGAGCGGGCCTGCCCGCCCGAGGACGTCGGCGGCCCGGCCGGGTACGCGGTCCTGCTGGCCGCGCTGGCCGATCCCGGGCACGCCGAGCACCGGATGATGCGGGAGTGGGCCGGCGCCGCGTTCGAGCCGGACTTCTTCGCCGCCGACCGGGCCACCACCCTGCTGCGCCGCTTCTGCTGACCGCGTCCCGGCCGGCCGCCGGAACGGGCCGGGGGCCGTTGCGGTAACGAAATGGGAACGCTCCCATCGGTCTATTGACACCCCTGACACGTCCCGGCAATCTCATGGGAGCGCTCCCGCGAGTGGCGTGGGTCTCATCCCTGCCCCGCTCCCGGGGTCGCCCTCGGCTCGGGCCGGTGGCGGCCGGAGGCGCGACAGCACCCCCCCACCACACAGATATCGCCTCACCACCGAAAGAGGGGTCTCGGATGAGCGTCCCAATCCGCCGCCGGCGGCTCGCGGCCATCGCGCTCGCGTCCGTCGCGGTGCTCGCCGCCGCCACCGCCTGCGGCAACGACTCGTCGGACAGCGACACCGGCAGCAGTGGCCCGGTGACCCTGGTCGTCGACGTCTTCGGCGACCAGGGCTTCGGCTACGACGAGCTGTACAAGCAGTACGAAGCGGAGCACCCGAACGTCAAGATCCAGGAGCGGGGCAAGGGTCTCGGCCTCGGTGACTACAACACCCGGCTGACCCAGCAGATCACCGCCGGATCGGGCGCCGGCGACGTGGTGGCCCTGGAAGAGGGCACCATCGTCCAGTTCTACGCCCAGTCCGACAAGTTCGTGAACCTCGCCGACCACGGGGCGAACGACCTCAAGGGCAACTTCCTGCCGTGGAAGTGGGAGCAGGGCACCACGCCGGACGGCAAGGTGCTCGGCCTCGGCACCGACGTCGGCTCGATGGCGCTGTGCTACCGCAGCGACCTGTTCAAGGCCGCCGGCCTGCCCACCGACCGCGAGCAGGTCGGGGCGCTCTGGCCGACCTGGGACCAGTTCATCGCCGCCGGCCAGCGGTTCGCCGCCGCCGACAAGAAGCACAAGTTCGTCGACTCGGCGACCAACTTCTACAACGTGGTGCTCATGCAGACCGCGGGCGCGGGCACCGGCTACACCTACTACGACAAGAGCAACAAGCTGGTCATCAGCGAGAACCCGGACATCAAGTCGGCGTACGACCTCACCACCAAGATGATCGCCGCCGGCCTGTCGAACAACCTGCAGTCCTTCTCCAACGAGTGGAACGCCGGTTTCAAGAACGGCACCTTCGCCACCATCGCCTGCCCCGCCTGGATGACCGGTGTCATCAAGGGCCAGGCCGGTGACGCGGCGGCCGGGAAGTGGGACATCGCCAAGGCCCCCGGCAACGGCGGCAACTGGGGCGGCTCCTTCCTGGCGGTGCCGAAGTCGAGCAAGCACCAGAAGGAGGCCGCCGAGCTGGCCAAGTTCCTGACCAGCGCGAAGGGTCAGACCGAGGCGTTCAAGAAGGTCGGCAACCTGCCCTCCTCGCCGCAGGCGCTGGCCGACCCGGTCGTGGCCGACTCGACCAACGACTACTTCAGCAAGGCCCCGGTCGGCAAGATCTTCGCCACCGGCGCGAGCGAGCTGAAGCCGGTCTACCTCGGCCCGAAGAACAACGCGGTCCGCACCGCCGTGGAGAACAGCCTCCGCGCCGTGGAGCAGGGCAAGACCGCCGAGGAGCAGTGGCAGGCGGCGCTGAAGAACGGTGCGGCCGCCGGTAAGTGATCCGGCCGGCCCGCTCGCGGGTGGCGTCGACAGCCCCGCTGTCGGCGCCACCCGCGCTGCCCGGAGAGCCCCGGCGTCGCCCGTGTGGGCGGGTGACGCCGGCCGAGGAGAAGGACTCCCCATGAGCCTCGACCTGCACGCCGCGGCGCCGCCCGATCCCGGATCGTCCCGCGCCCGTCCCGCGCACCGCCGCGCCCGCTCACTGACCCGGCTCGACCTGAGGTACTCGCCCTACCTCTACGTCCTGCCGTTCTTCCTGATCTTCGCCGTCTTCAGCGCGTACCCCATCGCGTACACGGTGTGGATCGCGCTGACCGACCGGTCCCCGCTCAACTCGACGATCTCGTTCGTCGGGCTGGACAACTTCGTCGAACTGATCACCGACGACCCGCAGTTCTGGAACGCGGTGGTGAACACGTTCGGCATGTTCGTGCTCTCCACCGTGCCCCAGCTGCTGCTGGCGCTGGTGCTGGCCAACGCGCTCAACCGGAAGCTGCGCGCGCAGACCTTCTTCCGGATGGCCATCGCCATGCCGATCATCACCTCGACCGCCGTGGTCGCGCTGATCTTCTCGATGATCTACGCGAAGGACTTCGGCCTGGTCAACTGGGTGCTCGACAGCATCGGCCTGGACCCGATCGACTGGCGGGCCAACCGGTTCGCCTCCTGGTTCGCCATCTCCACCATGGTCGACTGGCGCTGGGTCGGCTACAACGCGCTGATCTACCTGGCCGCCATGCAGTCCATCAGCAAGGACATGTACGAGGCCGCGGCGCTGGACGGCGCCTCCCGGCGCCGGCAGTTCTGGTCGATCACCGTGCCGCAGCTGCGCCCGACGATCATCTTCACGCTGATCATCTCGACCATCGGCGGCCTCCAGCTGTTCACCGAGCCCCTGCTGTTCACCAGCGGCTCGGGCGGTCTCTCCGGCGGCTCGGAGGGACAGTTCCAGACGATCACGATGTACCTGCTCGACGTCATGAACCAGCGCTTCCGGTGGGGCTACGCCGGCGCGGTCGCGCTCGTGCTCTTCGTGCTCATCGCGCTGATGTCGACGGTCAACTACCTGCTGGCCCGCCGCATCAGCTCCGACAAGTGAGGTGACGAGATGACGACCACCACGCTCCGCCCACCCGCCCGGCCCAACGCGCCGGTCCGGGCCACCCACCAGGCCGAGCGGCTCTGGAAGGCCAGCCCGCTCACCTGGTTCGGCCTGGTCCTCGGGGTGATCCTGTCGCTCTTCCCGTTCTACTGGATGATCGTGATCGCCTCGCGGACCAACGACGCGGCCAACTCCTGGCCGCCGCCGTTCCTGCCCGGCGGCAAGCTCGGCGAGAACATCCAGCGGGTGCTCGACAACGGCGACGCCAACATCGTCAAGGGCCTGCTGAACTCGTTCCTGGTCTCCGGCACCATCACCATCGCCACGGTGTTCTTCGGCTCCCTGGCCGGCTTCGCCTTCGCCAAGCTCCGCTTCCGCGGCAAGAACGCGCTGCTGCTGATCATCCTGGCCTCGATGATGGTGCCGATCCAGCTCGGCGTGCTCCCGCTGTACATCCTCATGGCCAAGCTCGAATGGCTGAACACCATGCCGTCGGTGACCGTGCCGTTCCTCATCGGCGGCTTCGGGATCTTCATGATGCGCCAGTACGCCGAGCAGGCCGTGCCGAACGAGCTCATCGAGGCGGCCCGGGTGGACGGCTGCTCGACCTGGCGGGTCTACTGGCACGTGGTGGCGCCCGCCCTGCGTCCCGCCGCCGCGGTGCTCGGCCTGCTCACGTTCATGGAGCAGTGGAACCAGTTCTTCTGGCCGTTCGTGGTGCTGGCCGACCCCGCGAACCCGACCGTGCAGATCTCCCTCCGTAGCCTCAACACCGCCTACTTCGCCGACAACTCGCAGATCTTCGCGGGTACGTTGATCGCGACCCTGCCCCTGTTCATCGTGTTCATCCTGTTCGGCCGCCAGATCATCGGCGGAATCATGGAAGGCGCCGTCAAGTCGTGAGCAACCCAGCCAGCCCGCCCGCCGTCGGAGTCCTCGACGAGGGCGCGGCAGTCACCTTCCCGCCCGGCTTCCTCTGGGGCGCGGCGACCGCCGCGTACCAGATCGAGGGCGCGGCGGCCGAGGGCGGCCGCACCCCGTCGATCTGGGACACCTTCAGCCACACCGAGGGGCGGACGGTGGCCGGCCACACCGGCGACGTGGCCTGCGACCACTACCACCGGATGCCCGACGACGTGCGGCTGATGGCCGACCTGGGTCTGAAGTCCTACCGCTTCTCCGTCTCCTGGCCGCGGGTGCAGCCCGGCGGGGCCGGGGCGGTCAACCAGGAGGGGATGGACTTCTACCGCCGCCTCGTGGACGAGCTGCTGGACCACGGCATCGAGCCCTGGCTCACCCTCTACCACTGGGACCTGCCCCAGCCGCTGGAGGACGCGGGCGGCTGGCCGGCCCGGGACACCGCCGCCCGGTTCGCCGACTACGCCCAGCTGGTCGCCGACGCCCTCGGCGACCGGGTGAAGTACTTCACCACCTTCAACGAGCCGTGGTGCTCGGCCTTCCTCGGCTACGGCTCCGGCGTGCACGCGCCCGGCCGGTCGGACGGGGCGGACGCCGTCCGGGCCGGGCACCACCTCATGCTCGGGCACGGGCTGGCCGTGCAGGCGCTGCGGGCGTCCCGCCCCGACGCGCAGCTCGGCATCACGGTCAACCTCTACCCGGTCACCCCGGCCACCGGCTCGCCGGCGGACGCCGACGCCGCCCGCCGGATCGACGCGCTGGCCAACCGGTTCTTCCTCGACCCGGTGCTGCGCGGCGCGTACCCGGCGGACCTGAAGGCCGACCTGCGCAAGGTCACCGACTTCGGGCACGTCCGGGACGGCGACCTGGCGATCATCTCGACCCCGCTGGACATGGTGGGCGTCAACTACTACAGCCGGTACGTGGTCGCCGCGCCGGCGGAGACCGGGGCGGCGGAGGCGTACTGGCGGGCGCCCTCGTGCTGGCCGGGGAGCCAGGACGTCCGGTTCGTCACCCGGGGGGTCCCGGTGACCGACATGGACTGGGAGATCGACGCCCCCGGCCTGCTGGAGACGCTGGAACGGGTCCACCGGGACTACACGGACCTGCCGCTCTACGTCACCGAGAACGGTTCCGCCTTCGTCGACGCGGTGGTCGACGGCCGGGTCGACGACCCCGACCGGCTGGCGTACTTCGACGCGCACCTGCGCGCCGCGCACGCCGCGATCAGCGCCGGCGTGCCGCTCAAGGGCTACTTCGCCTGGTCGCTCATGGACAACTTCGAGTGGGCGTGGGGCTACACGAAGCGCTTCGGCATGGTCTACGTCGATTACGACAGCCAGGTCCGAATCCCGAAGTCCAGCGCCACGTGGTACGCCGAGGTGATCCGACGCAACGGCCTGGCCGCACAATAGGCTGGGCCAGCCAGTGACGGGCGGCCCGGCGCCGGCGCCTCACAGGTGCCGGGCCCGCCCGATGTCGGAGGAGCACAGACGATGACAACGCAGCGCACGCGGTCGCTCGGGCGCCCGACCCTCGACGCGGTCGCGGCCCGCGCCGGCGTGGGGCGCGGCACGGTCTCCCGCGTGGTCAACGGCTCGCCGCAGGTCAGCCCGGAGGCCCGGGCCGCCGTCCAGGCCGCCATCGCCGAACTGGGGTACGTGCCCAACCGGGCGGCCCGGGCACTGGTCACCCAGCGGACCGACTCGGTGGCGCTGGTGGTCTCCGAGTCGGGGGAGCGCGTCTTCACCGAGCCGTTCTTCGCCGGCATCGTCCGGGGCGTCAGCTCCGCGCTGCTGGAGACCCCGATGCAGCTGTGGCTGGCCATGGCGCAGTCGCAGATCGAGCGGGAACGGGTCGAGCACCACCTGACCAACCAGCACGTCGACGGCGTGCTGCTGCTGTCGCTGCACGACGCGGACCCGCTGCCCACCCTGCTGGAGGAGCGCGGCCTGCCCACGGTGCTCGGCGGCCGGCCGGCCCGGATGCTGCACCCCAACGCCCAGCCGGCCTGGTTCGTCGACGTGGACAACGTCGGCGGCGCCCGGCAGGCCGTCGAGCACCTCTTCGCGCGCGGCCGGCGGCGGGTCGCCACCATCGCCGGCACCCAGGACATGGGCGCCGGCCTGGCCCGGCTGTCCGGCTACAAGGAGGCGGTCCGGGCCGCGGGCGTCGACCTCAACCCGGACCTCATCGCGTACGGGGACTTCAGCGAGGGCAGCGGCACCGCCTGCATGCGCCGGCTGCTGGAGGTCTGCCCGGACCTGGACGCCGTCTTCGTCGCCTCCGACCTGATGGCCTTCGGCGCGCTCCGGGCGCTGCGCGAGGCCGGCCGCCGGGTGCCCGAGGACGTGGCGGTGGTCGGCTTCGACGACGCCCCGATCGCCCGGCAGGCCGAGCCGCCGCTGACCACGGTCTTCCAGCCGGTGGAGGAGATGGGCCGGCAGATGGCCCGGCTGCTGGTCTCCCGGATCCGCGGCGAGGAGCTGTCCAGCCCGCACGTGCTGCTGGACACGAAGCTCATCCACCGCGCCTCCGCCTGAGGCGCTCAGGGCCGGCGGCGCGGGTCCCGCTCCGGAGCGTCCGTCACTTCTCCCGCACCGCGCGCAGCCCGTGCTCGACCAGCGGCGCCACCATCTCGCCGATCCGGTCGAAGCCGCCGCCGAGGGTCTGACCGAGGGTGTGCCGGTAGTGGATGCCCTCACAGATGACCGCGAGCTTGAAGCAGCCGAGCGCCACGTGCCAGTGCAGCGGCCCGACGTCGACGTCGCTGCGGCCGGCGTACCGGTCGATCAGCTCGGCACCCGTGGGGAAGCCGGCCCGCGGGCCGATGCCGTCGGCGACCGGGTTGCCCTCGGCGCTGTCGCTGTCCCCGAGCACGTCCCAGTAGGTGAGCAGCAGCCCCAGGTCGGCGAGGGGATCGCCGAGGGTGGCCATCTCCCAGTCGAGCACCGCCCGCACCGCCACCGGCTCGACCGTGGCGAGCAGGTTGTCCAGCCGGTAGTCGCCGTGCACGATCCGCCCGGCGTTCGCGCCCTCCGGGACGCTGCTCGTGAGCGCGTCCCGCAGCTCGTCGATGCCGGGCAGCGGGCGGCTGCGGGAGCGGTCGAGCTGGCCGGCCCACCGGCGGACCTGCCGGGCCAGGTAGCCGTCGGGGCGGCCGAAGTCGGCCAGCCCGACCGCGGCCGGCTCGACCATGTGCAGGCCGGCGAGGGTGTCCATCATCGCGAAGGCCAGGTCGCGCCGCTGCCCGGGCGTGAGCGCGTCGGTCTGCTCCCGCCGCCGGTAGACCTCGCCGTCGACCTTCTCCATGAGGTAGAACGGCGCGCCGATCACGTCGGGGTCGGCGCACAGCAGCAGCGCCCCGGGCACCGGCACCGCGGTGGGGGCGAGCGCGGAGATCACCCGGTATTCCCGGGCCATGTCGTGCGCGGTGGCCAGCACGTGCCCGAGCGGCGGCCGGCGCAGCACCACCTCGCGGTCGCCGGCGCGCAGCAGGTAGGTCAGGTTGGACTTGCCCCCGGCGATCAGTCGCGCCGACAGCGGCCCGGCCAGCCGCGGCCGGTGCTCGTCCAGATACGCGGCCAGCCGGTCGAGGTCGAGGCCGCGCGGGGCCGGACCGGTCGGGGTCTGCGGTGCGTCGACGGCCGGATCGGTCATCGGGTTAGTTGATGGCAGCTCAGCTTTGTTGTCAAGGTGGGATGTTCCCGGCGGGACATGCCGCTGCAACGGGGGCGAAATGGTCAACCGGCAGGCTGGGGCCCAGCCTGCCGGCCGCCACGGCCGGCCCGCCGAGCGGAGGGACCAGACATGCTGCTGAGAGTGCGGGTGACCCTGCCGGACCGGCCGGGCACGCTCGGCCAGGTGGCCCGGACGCTCGGCGTCTCCGGCGCCGACATCGTCCAGGTGGTGGTGCTGGAACGGCTCGGCGGCCGGGCGGTGGACGACTTCACCGTGGTCTGGCCGGGTGCGGCGCGGGTGGAGCGCCTGCTCGCCGGCCTGGCCGCGATCCCGGGCGTCCGGGTGGACGGGGTGTGGCGGGCGATCGGCGCGCCGACCACCACGGGCCAGGACGCCGAGCTGCTCGCCCAGATCGCGGCGAACCCCGCCGACGGGGTCGCCACCCTGGTCGACGCGGTGCCCGGGCTGCTCGCCGCGGACTGGGCGGTGGCCGCGATGGTCCCGCTGGACTGGGCCGCGCGCGGCGGCGGCGCCGGCGGGGCGACGGTCGGCCACGCGAGCTGGCGCGCCCCGGTCCCGCCCCGGCTGCCGGAGGTGACCCCGCTGCGGGCCCGGTCGATGACCACGCCCGACGGCCACCACTACGCGGTCGCGCCGTTCGGCCGGGCCGGCCTGGTGCTGGTGGTGGCGCGCGACCACAGCGAGCCGCTGGCCGCGGCCGCGTTCCACTCGACCGAGGTCGACCGGCTCGCCCAGCTCGTCCGGGCCGGCGCGGTGATCCTCGGTGACCGGCTGGACCTGGTCGGCGCGCCGCCCGTGACCACCATCACCTGACCGGTCCCGCCGTTTCACCCGTGGGCAACGGGGGCGCAACAGGCGGCGGGCAGGGTCGGTGGTGAGGAAGGGAGCGAACCATGGCGCTGTGGCGGATCCGTGCCACCGTGGACGACCGGCCGGGCTACCTGTCGGTGCTCACGGCGAGCCTCGCGCTGCGTGGGGTCAACATCCTCACCGTGCAGGTGCACACCACCGAGCTGGGCGCGGTCGACGACTTCCTGGTCGACGCGCCCGACCGGCTCACCGAGGCCGACCTGCGGGCGGCCGTCGAACGGGGGCGGGGCCGGAACTGCTGGGTCGCGCGCAGCGAGGCGCGCGGCCTGGTCGACCAGCCCACCCGGGTGCTCGGCCTCGCCGGCCGGCTGGTCCGCGACCCGGACGCGGCCGGCGAGACACTGCGCGTCCTGCTCGGCGCGGACGCGGTGACCTGGCGACCGGCACCGCCGGTCCGGCCCGGCGGGGTGGACGGGACCACGATGCTGCTGACCGACCCGGCCGGCGGCTCGTACGAGCTGCGCCGGCGGGAGCCGACCTTCACCCCGGCCGAGTACGCCCGCGCCCAGGCCCTGGTCGAGCTGGCCGCCTCGGTGGCCCGCCGGGACGCCGACCGGGTGACCCTGGTGCTGCCCGACACGGCCGAGGTGCCGGTCCGGCCGGCCACCGCCGACGACCTGCCCGGCGTGCTGGAGCTGCACGCGGGCTGCTCGGACCGGAGCCGCCAGCGGCGCTACCTGAGCGGGGCGGGGAACCCGTCGGCGGCGCGGCTGCAGCGGCTGCTCGAACCGGCCCGGGGGCTGACCCTGGTCGCCACGGCCGGCTCCGGCGGGGCCGCGGCACCGGTGGTGGCCATGGCCAACCTGCTCGGCGAGGGGGACGAGGCGGAGGCGGCGCTGCTGGTGCGGGACGACTGGCAGCGCCGGGGCCTCGGCTCGGCCCTGCTGCGACGCCTGCTCGGGCACGCCGACCGGGCCGGCTACGCGGCCGTGCTGCTGCACGTGCAGGCCGAGAACACCCCGATGCTGCGCACCGTACGCGGGCTGAACCGGCCCACGTCGGTGGAACGGGACGGCAGCGTGCTGACCGTGACGGTGCCGCTGGCCCCCCGCCCGGCCGTGCCGCCCCGGCAGGCCGACGCCACCGTGCGGGCGCGGCGGTCGTACTGACTCCGCGGTCGCGCGCCACGACGCGTCCCCGGCCGCAACGGCGCGGTCCGGGACGTCGGCCGGCGGGCGACCGCGCACCGGCGCCGGAGCAGCGGCGCCACCCGGGCCGACCTCCGGTGCGGAGGACGGTGACACGGCAGGGCCCCCGGTGCGGGGGCCCTGCCCGTGTCCGGGCCCGACCGGTCAGGTCGCCGGGTAGCTGCTGTAGTCCGGGAAGTTGCCGTAGAGCCGGCCGTCCCCGCCCACGGTGACGGCCTGCACCAGCAGGTCACCGCCGACGAACGCGCCCTTCCAGGACGCGCCCCGGCCGCCGAACGGCTCCTCCCGGTCGCCCCGGGAGCGCGGCTTGTTGATGCCCACCTTGAACGCCTGGAGGTCGACCGCCAGCTTGCCGGCCAGCTCCTCGTCGTCGCAGGCCAGCGAGGCGACCAGCGCACCGTTCGAGGCGTTCATCTGTGCCAGCAGCTCGTCGGTGGTGTCCACCACGACGATGGTGTCCACCGGCCCGAACGGCTCGGCGTGCATGAGCCGCGACCGGCCGGGCGGGGCGAGCAGCACCGCCGGCGCCACGTACGCGGAGGTGTCCTGCCCGTCGAGGAACGGCGCGCCGTCGAGCTTGCCCCGGTGCAGCGGCACCGCCCCGCCGCGGACCGCCTCGTCGACCTTGCGGCGCAGTTCCTCGGCCTTGGCCCCGCTGATCAGCGGGCCGAAGTCCAGCTCGGGCAGCGGGTCGCCGGCCGACCAGTCGTCCGCCACGGCGAGCGGGTGTCCGAACCGGACGGAGCGCACCACCGGCAGGTACATGTCGAGGAACTCGTCGACCAGGTCGCGCTGGACCACGAAACGCGGGTACGCGGTGCAGCGCTGCTTGCCGTACTCGAAGCCCTTCTTCAGATGCGCGGCGAGCAGGTCCCACTGGGAGAAGTTCCAGATGCCCCAGGCGTTGAGGCCCTCCTGCTCGATGAAGTGCCGCTTGTCGGAGTCGAGCAGCGCCGCGGCCACCTTGCCGCCGTTGGAGCGGCCGCCCACGAACGCCACGGCGCCGATCTCCGGTGCCCGGACCAGAACCTCGGAGAGCTCCTCGCCGCTGCCGGAGAGCAGGGTGGCGGGCAGCCCGGCGCGGCGCATCAGCGCGTGCGCCACGGTGAGGCAGACCGCTCCGCCCTGCGACGGCGTCTTGGCGATCACCGCGTTGCCGGCGAGAAGCTGCACCAGCTCGGCGTGCACGAGCACGCTCATGGGGTAGTTCCAGGAGGCGATGTTGCTGACCGGGCCGGGCAGCGCCTCGCGGCCGTCGGCGAGCATCCGGTCGATCTCCTGCACGTACCAGCGCACGCCGTCCAGCGCGCGGTCGACGTCGGCGCAGGCCAGCCGCCACGGCTTGCCGATCTCCCAGACCAGCAGCAGGGCGAGCAGGTCCCGGTGGGCGGTCAGGGCGTCCAGGGCGTCGTCGACCCGGGCCTTGCGCTCGGCGAGCGGGGTCTGCGCCCACTCGCGGTGCGCGGCGGCGGCGTGCGCGACCGCGGCCCGTGCCGCCTCGGCGTCGAGCCGGGCCAGGTTCACCAGCACGGTGTTGTCGACCGGGGTGCGTACCGGGGTCGGCGCGCCGACCGCCCGCCACCCGCCCTCGACCAGGTTGTGCAGGGTGGCGATGCCGTCGGGTGCGGTGCCGAAGGCCTCCGGCGCGGCGGCCACCGCGCGGGCGAGCGTGTCGGACCAGGAGGTGCCGTCGGCGAGTCTGAGAGCCATCGCGATCTCCTCAGGGTTGTCCGGGGGAGCGGCGGCGTCGATGGCACCGCTGGTGTCGCGTACTGTCCCGCGCGGTCGAGCGCGCGGGCAACCGTACGCTCGTATGCCAGGACGCCCGTCCCGCCGCCGCGACACGTCGCGGCCCGACCGCCACCGGCTTGACCGGGGAGTACGCGAGAAGCCTATAGAAGATTATCGATGATGTGATCCAGGTCCGGGCGGCGTCGACCGGGTTGCCCGTCGATACGGATCAGGTGGCCGGCCGGTTCAACCGCCCAGCGCGGCGATCGCCTCCGCGGTCGTGCACACGGTGCCGAGCCGGCGGAAGACATAGTCGACGGCGAACTCGTGCGCGTACGCGTCCAGTCCGGACATCGCGTCGTGCGGCAGCACCACCCGGTAGCCGATCTCGTCGCCGATCCGGGCGGTCTGCTCCACCCCGAAGTTGGTGGCGATCCCGCCGATCACCAGGGTGTCCACCCCGCGCGCCCGCAACGCGTCGTCGAGCCCGGTCTCGTGGAACGCGCCCCAGCTGTGCTTGACCACCGCCAGGTCACCCTCTCGGGGCGCCACCTCGGGCAGCAGTTCGCTGCCCGGCGGCTGCGGATCCGGGCCGGGCCGGTCGACGCGGACCACCACGACCGTGGCGCCGGCGGCGCGGCCCGCCTCGGCGAGGGCGAGGCAGCGCGCGACCACCTCCGGCCCGGTGTGCGGGGCGGTCGGCAGGTCCACGATGCGCCGCTGGAGATCGATCAGAACGACGGCGGTGCGGGTCGGGTCGAGAGCGTCCACCCCAAGATCATATCGCCGATGAGGCCGGGGCGGCGGCCCCGAACGGCGGAACCGGCCGCCGGACCGAGGTCCGACGGCCGGTTCCGAGCCGCTGTCCGGTCAGCTCGTGAAGGTGATCCGGTCCCGGCGGCGCCGCAGCGCCATCAGCAGGACACCGCCGCCGATCAGGGCGAGGCCGGTGAGCGAGATGCTGGTGGCGGCCACGCCGGTGAGCGGCAGGCCGCCCTCGGTGCCGCTGCCGCCGCCCTGGCCACCGCCGACCGAGGTGCCCGGCGCCGGGGTGCCCGACGGGTTCTCGGACGGGTTCCCGGACGGGTTCTCCGAGCCGCCCGGCGTCGGGGTCGGCGTCTCCTCGCCCGGGGTCGACGGGGTCGGCGTCGGGCTGGACGTCTCGCACGGCGTCAGCCAGAACACCTTGTGCTTGTCGTCGAACGCCTTGCCGTCGGTCAGGTCGACGTCGAGCTTGAGGTGGTAGCCCTGCTGCGGGTGCAGGCTCAGCCCGGTCAGATCGAGATCCTTCGAGGAGAGCTTGATGACCTCGTCGTGGTCGTTCTCCGCGCCGGAGGCCGGGTCGTCGCTGATCAGGACGTTGCTCTTCGACCAGACGACCTTGTCCTTCGGGGTGGCCGACGGCGCCTGCGCCCACAGCGTGATGTTCGCCGTCTGGTTCTGGTCGAAGTTGAAGAACTCCAGCTCGAAGTCGCAGGTGACGTGCGGCTGGTTGTCGACCTTGTCCGAGAACGGGGCGCCGTCGATCTTGACGGTGCCGTTGTCGCCCTTCGGGTTGTGCGGGTTGCCGGTGGCCCAGGCCGGGGCGGCCACCAGCCCGAGCATGGCCGTGGCGGCGGCTGCGGTGAGGGCCGCGCGCGCCACGTGCCGACGCTGTGGCATGAGGAATCCTCCGAGATCGGGAGAGGGGACGGCACATGATCGCATACCGGCACCCGTCTGGCGACATCGGACGAACGGCCTGAGCTGCGAGGATGCCGCCTCCGTGGGACGAAATCCGGGCCACTTTCCCGGCGTGTCGACGTAACGCGAAACGGGTCCCGGACGCCTCGCCGGTTCCCGGCGCAGGGCGTGCCTTCCCAACCGGCGATGGCCACATTACATTGTCGACTATCCATGGGAGCGCTCCCGCGCTTCGACGGCTCACCCCACCACCGCCACCCACAGGAGCTCGCCATGCCCCGTCCGACCCCGCCACCTCGTGGCCCGTCCCGGCTCCGCCGGCTGCTCGCCGCGGGCGCCGCGCTCGCCGCCGGCCTGGCCGCGGCCGTCGCCGTTCCGCCGCCCGCACCGGCGGCGGCCGCGCCCGCCTTCAACTACTCAGAGGCTCTGCAGAAGTCGCTGTTCTTCTACGAGGCGCAGCAGTCCGGGAGGAAGCCGGCCTGGAACCGGGTCTCCTGGCGGGGCGACTCGGCGCTCACCGACGGCGCGGACGTCGGCCTCGACCTCACCGGCGGCTGGTACGACGCGGGCGACCACGTGAAGTTCGGCTTCCCGATGGCGTTCAGCGCCACCATGCTGGCCTGGGGCGCGGTCGAGTACCGCGACGGCTACGCCGCCTCCGGCCAACTCCCGCACCTGCTGAACAACCTGCGCTGGGTCAACGACTGGTTCGTCAAGGCGCACCCCGCACCGAACGTCCTCTACGGACAGATCGGCAAGGGCGACGACGACCACAAGTGGTGGGGGCCGGCCGAGGTGCTGCCGATGGCGCGGCCCGCGTACAAGATCGATGCGAGCTGTGGCGGCGCGGACCTGGCGGGTGAGACGGCGGCCGCCATGGCCGCCTCGTCGATGGTCTTCCGCCCGACCGACGCCGCCTACGCCGACAGGCTGCTCGGCCACGCGAAGCAGCTCTACACGTTCGCCGACACGGTGCGGAAGAGCTACCACGAGTGCATCACCGACGCGACGAGCTTCTACCGGTCCTGGAGCGGGTGGCAGGACGAGCTGGTCTGGGGCGCGGTGTGGCTCTACCGGGCCACCGGCGACGCGGCCTACCTGGCCAAGGCGGAGAGCGAGTACGACAAGCTGGGCACCGAGCCGCAGTCCACCACCCGCTCCTACAAGTGGACCATCGCCTGGGACAACAAGCAGTTCGGCACGTACGTGCTGCTGGCCAACCTGACCGGCAAGCAGAAGTACGCCGACGACGCCAACCGCTGGCTCGACTGGTGGACCGTCGGCGTCAACGGCTCGCGGGTCAACTACTCGCCCGGCGGCATGGCCGTCCTCGACTCCTGGGGCGCCCTGCGCTACGCCGCCAACACGGCCTTCGCCGCGCTGGTCTACAGCGACCGGACCACCGACGCGACGCGAAAGGCCCGATACCACGACTTCGCGGTCCGGCAGATCAACTACGCGCTCGGCGACAATCCGCGCAACTCCAGCTACGTGATCGGCTTCGGGGCCAACTCGCCGAGGAATCCGCACCACCGCACCGCGCACGGCTCCTGGTGGGACAGCCAGACCATGCCCACCGAGACCCGGCACGTGCTCTACGGCGCGCTGGTCGGCGGGCCGTCCTCGGCCAACGACGCCTACACCGACAGCCGCTCCGACTACGTCATGAACGAGGTCGCCACCGACTACAACGCCGGTTTCACCTCCGCCCTGGCCCGGCTGGTCACCGAGTACGGCGGCAGCCCGCTCGCCGGCTTCCCGACCGCCGAGCAGCCCGACCTGGACGAGTTGACCGTGGAGACCACGGTGATGCAGGCCGAACCGCGGGCCACCGGGCTCAAGGCGATCATCTACAACAAGTCGGCCTTCCCGGCCCGGGCGCTGACCACCGCGAAGTTCCGCTACTACTTCCGCCCCGACGGCACCGGCCCGGTGCAGGTCACCCCCGGCTACACCCAGGGCTGCCCGTCGCCCACCGCGGCGCGGCAACTGTCCGGCGACATCTGGTACGTCGAGTTCGACTGCACCGGCTGGACGATCGCGCCGGCCGGCCAGTCGCAGCACCGGATGGAGGTGCAGTTCAAGGTCGGCGTGCCGGAGGGCGGCACCTGGGACCCGACCAACGACCCGTCGTACCAGACCGCCGCCGGGCCCAACCGGAAGGTGCCGCTCTACTCCGGCGGGACGCGGGTCTGGGGCGAGGAGCCCGGACCGGCCACCCCGGACACCACCGCGCCGACGGTGCCGGGCACCCCGGTCGCCTCGGCCGTCACGGCCACCGGCCTCACCCTGACCTGGCCCGCCTCCACCGACACCGGTGGCAGCGGCCTGGCCGGCTACGAGGTCACCCGGGCACAGGCCGGCAGCGACGCGCTCGTGCTGACCGACGCCCCGACCAACACCCTCGCGGTGACCGGGTTGCTGCCCGAGCGGACGTACCAGTTCACCGTGCGCGCCCGCGACGGCGCCGGCAACCGGTCGGCGGCGTCGGCGGCCCTGACCGTGACCACCCCGGCCGCCCCGGCGCCGGACACCACCCCGCCCACCGCCCCGGGCACGCCCACCGCCTCGGCCGTCGGCCCGACCGGGCTCACCCTCGCCTGGGGCCCGGCCACCGACAACGTGGGCGTCACCGGCTACCGGGTCTACCGGGCCGGGAACGTCCTCGTCGGGTCGAGCACGGGCACCACGCTGGCGGTCACCGGGCTGACCGCCGCCACCGCGTACACCTTCACGGTGGTCGCCGTGGACGCGGCCGGCAACGTCTCGGCGGCCTCGCCGGCGCTCACCGTCACCACCGCGGACCCGCCGGCCGCGGGCGGCTGCGCGGTGACCTGGACGACCAGCAGCTGGGACACCGGCTTCACCGCGAACATCACCCTCACCAACACGGGAACCAGCGCGATCAACGGCTGGACGCTCGGCTTCACGTTCCCGAGCAGCGGGCAGAAGGTGGGCCAGGGCTGGTCGGCGAACTTCACCCAGACCGGCACAGCGGTGAACGCCACGAACGTGTCGTACAACGGGGCGCTGGCGCCGGGAGCGTCGACCAGCTTCGGCTTCAACGGCACCCACACCGGCACCAACCCGAGACCCGCCACCTTCACCCTCAACGGCTCTCCCTGCACCGTCTCCTGACGGGCATCCGGCCGGCGTGGCCGGTCACCGTACCTGAGTGACCGGCCACGCCGGGTCGCCGAACCGGTGAACCCGGGCGCCAGGACTGCTTCCGGAAGTTTCCGGAAGTTGTTGTCCGGCCGGATGGCCGATGAGAACATCGAAGTCGATATATTTCCTAACAAAGACGCCAGTCGTCCTCACCCAGACTGCTTTGGGTGTTGGCCATAAGGAGGCCACGATGGCAATGAGCCCATCCCTTCGTCGCGGCGGGAGTCGGCGACGGCGATCGCCCGCCGTCCGAGCGCTGCTCGCTGGCGCGGTCAGCGCCGTGACGGTGGCCGCCGTCGCGGTGATGATGCCGTCGGCGAACGCCGCCGCGTCCACGCTGGGCGCGGCCGCCGCGCAGTCGGGCCGGTACTTCGGCACGGCGATCGCGGCGGGCCGGCTGAACGACTCGACCTACAACACGATCGCGGCGCGTGAGTTCAACATGATCACCGCCGAGAACGAGATGAAGCCGGACGCGACGGAGCCCAACCAGGGCCAGTTCAACTTCTCCTCCGGCGACCAGATCTACAACTGGGCCACCCAACGCGGCCTCAAGGTCCGCGGGCACACCCTGGCCTGGCACGCCCAGCAGCCGCCCTGGATGCAGAACATGCAGGGCAGCACGTTGCGCAACGCGATGATCAACCACATCAACGGCGTGATGGCCCACTACAAGGGCAAGCTCGCCGCGTGGGACGTGGTGAACGAGGCGTTCAACGAGGACGGCAGCCGTCGTCAGTCGAACCTGCAGGGCACCGGCAACGACTGGATCGAGGTGGCGTTCCGCACCGCGCGGGCGGCCGACCCGTCGGTGAAGCTCTGCTACAACGACTACAACATCGAGAACTGGTCGTACGGCAAGACGCAGGGCGTCTACCGGATGATCCAGGACTTCAAGTCCCGCGGCGTACCGATCGACTGCGTGGGCCTGCAGACCCACTTCACCGGCGGCAGCTCGCTGCCGAGCAACTTCCAGACCACCCTGTCCAGCTTCGCCGCGCTCGGCGTCGACGTGGCGCTTACCGAGGTCGACGTCACGAACGCGTCGACCAGCCAGTACGCCGGGCTGACCCAGGCGTGCATCAACGTGCCGCGCTGCATCGGCATCACCGTGTGGGGCGTCCGCGACAGCGACTCCTGGCGCTCGAACGAGAACCCGCTGCTGTTCGACGGCGGCGGCAACAAGAAGGCCGCGTACACCTCGGTCCTCAACGCGCTGAACGCGGCCGCCCCGACCTCCGGGCCGACCACCACCCCGACCACGGGACCGCCGCCGAGCGGCGGCGCTGGCCGGATCGTCGGCGTGCAGTCGGGCCGGTGCATCGACGTACCGAACGCCACGCAGACAAACGGCACCCGCGTCCAGCTCTGGGACTGCAACGGTCAGTCCAACCAGCAGTGGACGTACACCACCAGCAAGCAGCTGATGGTCTACGGCACCAAGTGCCTCGACGCGAACGGCGCGGCCACCGGCAACGGCACCGGCATCATCATCTGGGACTGCAACGGCCAGTCGAACCAGCAGTGGAACATCAACTCCAACGGCACCATCAGCGGCGTGCAGTCCGGCCGCTGCCTGGACGTCTGGGGCACCGGCAACGGCCAGCAGATCCAGTTGTACGACTGCCACGGGCAGACCAACCAGCAGTGGCGGACCGACTTCGGGGGCACCACGCCCCCGACCACGCCGCCACCGACCACGACGCCCCCGCCGGGCGGCTGCGCGCTCCCGTCGACCTACCGGTGGTCGTCGACCGGCGCGCTGGCCAACCCGCAGAACGGCTGGGTCTCGCTCAAGGACTTCACCAACGTGGTCTACAACGGCAAGCACCTGGTCTACGGGTCGAACGTCAACAGCAGCGGCCAGTACGGCTCGATGAACTTCAGCCTGTTCACCAACTGGTCCGACATGGCCTCGGCGGGCCAGACCGGGATGAGCCAGGGCACCGTGGCGCCCACGCTGCTGTACTTCGCCCCGAAGAACATCTGGGTGCTGGCGTACCAGTGGGGACCGACCTCGTTCAGCTACAAGACGTCGAGCGACCCGACGAACGCCAACGGCTGGTCCTCGGCGCAAACGCTGTCCACGGCCACCCTGCCGGACGCCCCGTACGGCGTCATCGACCAGACCCTCATCGGTGACGACCAGAACATGTACCTGTTCTTCGCCGGGGACAACGGCAAGATCTACCGGTCGAGCATGCCGCTCGGGAACTTCCCGGGCAGCTTCGGCTCGAACTACACGACGATCATGACCGACTCGACGAACAACCTGTTCGAGGGCGTCGAGGTCTACAAGGTGGCGGGCCAGAACCAGTACCTCATGATCGTCGAGGCGATCGGGAGCCAGGGACGCTACTTCCGGTCCTTCACGTCCAACAGCCTGAGCGGCTCGTGGACCCCCCAGGCCGCCAGCGAGAGCAACCCCTTCGCCGGCAAGGCCAACAGCGGCGCGACGTGGACCAACGACATCAGCCACGGTGACCTGGTCCGGACCAACCCCGACCAGACCAAGACCATCGACGCCTGCAACCTGCAGTTCCTGTACCAGGGCAAGAACCCCAGCGCGGGAGGCGACTACAACCTGCTGCCCTGGCGGCCGGGTGTGCTGACCCTGCAGCGCTAGGGAACGGCCTGGTCCGAGGCCACACCCGTTTGCTGATCACCGGGGCGTGTCCGGCACCGTGCGGTGCCGGACACGCCCTTTTTGGCGGGTCGCGCCCCGGCTGACCGGCGGCCGGCGGCGACCCGGGGCAAGCTGAGCCGGTGGAACGGGAGTTGCTGACGGTCGGGCACGGAGCCGCCGACCGGGACCGGCTCGGGGACCTGCTGGCCGGCGCGGGGATCGCTCTCGTGGTGGACGTGCGGCGTTACCCGGCCAGCCGGACCAATCCCGACGTCCGGCAGGAGGCGCTGGAAGGCTGGCTGCCGGAGCGGGGCATCGGCTACCGCTGGGAGCCGCGCCTCGGCGGCCGCCGGCACGTCCGCGCCGGCGAACCGGCGCCGGACACCTGGTGGACCGTCGCGGCCTTCCGGGCGTACGCCGGCTACACCCGGACGCCGGAGTTCGACGCCGCGTTGGACGAGGTGCTGGCCGACGCGGCGCGGCGGTCGACGGCGGTCATGTGCAGCGAGAGCGTCTGGTGGCGCTGCCACCGGCGGCTGATCGCCGACGTCGCCGTGCTCGGCCGCGGGGTGGCGGTGTCGCACCTCATGCCGGACGGTCGGCTCAGCCCGCACCGACCGGCCGAGGGGGCCCGCCGCCTCCCCGGCGAGCACCTGATCTGGGACCGCTGACCGCCGGAACCCCCGCGCCCACCGCCGACTCAGTCGGCCAGTTCCTCGGCGAGCAGGTCCATGAGCAGGCCGTCGTGCCAACGGCCGTCGGCGCCCCGCTCGTAGCGCCGCATGATGCCGACCGGCCGGAACCCGACCTTCGCGTACGCCCGGATGGCCGCGGTGTTCGCCGCCGCCGGGTCGATGGTGAACCGGTGGTGGCCGTACTCGTCGACCAGGTGCCGGACCAGGGTGCGGATGGCGTCCCCGCCGAGGCCGGCGCCGCGGGCCGCCGGGTCGAGGAAGATGTCCAGGCTGGCGTGGCGGTAGTCGGGGTCGGTCTCGGCGTACCACTGGATCGCCCCGACCAGCTTGCCGTCGTGCTCGATCGCGTAGACGGTCAGGTCGTCGTCGGCCAGGTCGGCGCGGACCGCCTCGGCGAGGTCGTCGTCGCCGCGCCACCAGCGGCGTACCTCCGGGGTGGCCCGGATCGCCGCGAGCGCCGGCACGTCGGCGTCGGTCACCGGTCGCAGCGTCACGGCCCGCCCCCGAAGCACGCCTCAGCCCCGGATCTCGCCGTGCTCGACGCAGACCGCCGACCAGCCGGTCGGCACGACCTGCACCTTCATCCGCCGCCGGCAGTGCGCGCACCAGCGCGGTGGCTCCAGCGCCCGGGCCGCCGCGCACGCCCCGTGCGGGCCCGCCGCGACGGACTCGCCGCAGCGGTCGCACCAGCGTGGGGCCGCAGCCAGGTCGCTCATGTCCGCCGCCCCGCGGGAGCGCAGCGGGCCGGCGCCGGGATCGGCCGGCGGTGCGGGCTCGACAAGCTCGGTCACGTCGTCCTCACAGGGTGGCGGAGAGCGCCTTCACCGGCATCTTCAGGTCGTCCAGCAGCTCCAGGTCGGCGGTCGCCGGCCTGCCCAGCGTGGTCAGGTAGTTGCCGACGATCACCGCGTTGATGCCGCCGAGCAGGCCGTCCCGGGTGCCCAGGTCGCCGAGGGTCAGCTCGCGGCCACCGGCGTAGCGGAGGATGGTGCGGGGCATGGCCAGCCGGAACGCCGCGATGGCGCGCAGCGCGTCCTTGCCCTCCACCACCGGGCGGTCGGCCAGCGGGGTGCCCGGGCGGGGGTTGAGGAAGTTCAGCGGCACCTCGTGCGGGTCCAGCTCGGCGAGCTGCGCGGCGAACTCGGCGCGCTGCTCCACCGTCTCGCCGAGGCCGAGGATGCCGCCGCAGCAGACCTCCATGCCGGATTCGCGGACCATCCTCAAGGTCTCCCAGCGCTCCTCGAAGGAGTGCGTGGTGACCACGTTCGGGAAGTAGGAGCGGCAGGTCTCCAGGTTGTGGTTGTAGCGGTGCACGCCCATCTCGACCAGCTCGTCGACCTGCTCCTGGGTGAGCATGCCGAGCGACGCCGCGACCTGGATGTCCACCTCCGCCCGGATGGCGGCCACGCCCTCGCGCATCTGCTTCATGAGCCGCGCGTCGGGGCCGCGCACGGCGGCCACGATGCAGAACTCGGTCGCCCCGGTCGCCGCGGTCTGCTTCGCCGCCTCGACCAGCGCCGGGATGTCCAGCCAGACCGAACGGACCGGCGAGGTGAACAGGCCGGACTGCGAGCAGAAGTGGCAGTCCTCCGGGCAGCCACCGGTCTTCAACGACACGATGCCCTCGACCTCGACCTCCGGACCGCACCAGCGCATCCGCACCTCGTGGGCGAGCTGGAGGGCGGCGGGCAGGTGCTCGTCGGGCAGGTTCAGCACGGCGAGGACACCGGCCTCGTCGAGGCCGACGCCGTTCTCCAGCACCTGGGTCCGGGCCTGGTCGAGGATCTCTGGCATGGCTCGTACCCTACAAGGCCCCCCGGAGCCCGGGAAACGGCCGCGTCGGGCCCCCGGGAGCAGGCCCGGCGAGCCGGACCGCGCCACGCCGGGGCCCTCCGCCCGGGTGGTAACTTCGCCCCGCGGAAGCGCCCGGAGGGGCGACGGGTCGGGCGAAGGGACGTGACGGTGGCGGACTGGCTGGCGGCCCTGGACCGCCGCGCCGAGCTGCGGGCCAAGGCGGGGCTCACCCGCACGCTGCGCCCGCGCGCCGCCGGCGACGCCGTGGTCGACCTGGCCGGCAACGACTACCTCGGCCTGGCCAGCCACCCCGAGGTCACGGCCGCCGCCGGCCGGGCGCTGTCGGCGTACGGGCTGGGCGCCACCGGGTCACGGCTGGTGCGCGGCTCCACCGAGGCGCACCACGCCCTCGAGGACGATCTGGCCGACTGGCTCGGCGTCGACCGCGCGCTGGTGTTCTCCTCCGGCTATCTGGCCAACCTGGCCGCCGTCCGAGGGCTCGTGCAGCCGCGTACGCTGCTCGTCTCCGACGCCCACAACCACGCCTCGCTGATCGACGGCTGCCGCATCTCCGGCGCCGAGACGGTCGTCACGCCGCACGCCGACGTCGACGCGGTGGCCGCCGCGCTGGCCGCCGCCCCGGGCCGCCCGGCCGTGGTGGTGACCGAGTCGGTGTTCTCCGTCGACGGCGACCTCGCCCCCCTCGCGGCGCTGCACGCCGTGGCCCGCCGGCACGGCGCGCTGCTGCTCGTCGACGACGCGCACGCGCTCGGCGTCACCGGGCCGGCCGGTGCCGGCGGGGTGGCCGCGGCGGGGCTGGCCGGCGAGCCCGACGTGGTGGTGACGGCGACCCTGTCCAAGGCGCTCGGCGGGGCCGGCGGGGTGGTGGCCGGGCCGGCGGAGTTCGTCCGGCACCTGGTGGAGACCGGCCGCACCTTCATCTTCGACACCGCGCCGCCGCCCGCCGTGGTGGCCGGGGTACGCGCCGCCGTGCGGCTGGCCCGCTCCGGCGACGACCTGCGCGCCGAGCTGGCCGAGCGGGCCGCCCTCGTGGTGCGCCGGCTGGGCGGGGCGGGCCTGGAGGTCTCCGCCCCCGACGCGGCGGTGGTCTCGGTGACCGCTCCCGGCCCGGAGGCGGCGACCGCCTGGGCGGCCGACTGCCGGGACCGGGGCGTGGCGGTGGGCTGCTTCCGTCCGCCGTCCACCCCGGACAGCCGCTCCCGGCTCCGGCTGACCCTCAGCGCCGGGGTCGACCGGGCCGACTTCGAACGGGCACTGGACGTGATCGTGGCGTGTGCACCGTGAGCGCGAGGAGTGAGCCGGGTTTGCGAGCCCCGCAGTCGCGAACGAAGGAGGGCTCATGAGCAACGGCAACGGCTGGACCGGGCCGGTGCTGGTGACCGGCACGGACACCGAGGTGGGCAAGACCGTGGTGACCGCGGCGATCGCCGCCGCCGCGCAGGCCGCCGGCCTGCGGGTCGCGGTGGTCAAGCCCGGCCAGACCGGTACGGCCACCGGTGAGCCCGGTGACGTCGACTCGGTGACCCGGCTGGCCGCCCCGCTCACCGGCCGGACCCTGGCCAGCTACCCGGACCCGCTCGCCCCGCTCGCCGCGGCCCGGGTCGCCGAGCTGGAGCCGCTGGAGCTCTACACCGCCGTCGACGCCATCCGCGAGGAGAGCGACAAGCACGACCTGGTGCTGGTCGAGGGTGCCGGCGGGTTGCTCGTACCCATGGGGCTGCGCCCGTCGGGCGAGCCCTGGACGGTGGCCGACCTGGCGGTGTCGCTGGGCGCGCCGGCCGTGGTGGTGGCCCGCGCCGGGCTGGGCACGCTCAACCACACGGCGCTGACCCTGGAGGCGCTGGAACGCCGGGCCATCCCGGCGGGCGTGGTGATCGGCGCCTGGCCGGGCGAGCCGGAGCTGGTGCACTGGCTCAACCTGTCCGACCTGGTGCCCAACCTGCTGGGCGCGCTGCCGATGGGCGCGGGCGGGATGGACCCGGGCGTGTTCCGGCGGTCCGCGCCGGGCTGGCTCACCCCGGCCCTCTACGGGGTGCTCGACGACTGGCGCGCCTGGGCCGAGGAGATCAGCTGAGCACCTGACTTTCGTCGGTGCCCGGCCCGGCCGCCCGTGGGTAGCCTGGCCGCCGTGAAACCGCCGCGAACCCCGCCGCCTGGCCGCCGCCGGGCCGGGGACCTGCTGCTCTGGGCCGTGGTCGCCGCCCCGGTGGCGTACGCCGGGCTCACCCCGCCCTGGCCGCGCCACGCCCTGCCGCTGCTGGCCGCCTCGCTGGCGCTGCTCGGCCTCGCGGTGGCGTACGGCCGCCGGTGGCCCCTCGCGGCGCTGCTGGCCGTGGTGTTCGGCTCGCTGGTCGACGGCAACTTCGTCTTCGCCATCCCGGTGTTCAGCTACCTGGCCGGGCGGCGCAGCGCCGGCGCCGGCCGGGTGGCGGCGGTCTTCGGCGCCATCGCGGTCGCCGGCACCGCGCTCAACCTCGGGCTGCTCGGCACCAACCCGGCCACCTGGTTCCTGCTCGCCTCGGTACTGCTCTTCGCCGGGGTGTTCCCGTGGCTGCTCGGCCGGCTGCGCCGGCAGCAGCGGGCGCTGGCCGAGGCCGGGGAACGGCACGCCGAGGCCGAGGAACGGGAGCGGCGGGCGACCGTGGAGCGCGTACGGCTGCGCGAGCGGGCCAGGATCGCCCAGGACATGCACGACTCGCTGGGGCACGACCTGAGCCTCATCGCGCTGCGCGCGGCCGCCCTGGAGCTGGCCACCGACCTGCTGCCCGCTCACCGCCGCGCGGCCGGGGAGCTGCGGGCCAGCGTGGCCGCCGCCACCGAGCGGCTGCACGACATCATCGGCGTGCTCCGCGAGGAGCGGTCCGGGTCGCTGCGACCGGCCGGCGAGAGCGTGGCGGAGCTGGTGGACGGCGCCCGCGACGCCGGGCTGGCGGTCGAGCTGCACGACACGGCCGGAGCGGACCTGCCGCCGCTCGTGGCGCACGCCGTGCACCGGGTGGTCCGCGAGGCGCTGACCAACGCCGCCCGCTACGCCCCCGGCGCCCGGGTCACCGTCACCGTCGACCGGGCGGGCGGGGAGGTGGCCGTGTCGGTCGTCAACGGGCCGGCGCCGGAGGGGCCGCTGCCGGGGCCGGCGTCGCACGGCTCGGGGCTGCTCGCCCTGCGCGAGAGGGTCCGCCTTGCCGGGGGCATGCTGGACGCGGGTCCGCGCAACGGCGGCTTCGCGGTGACGGCACACCTGCCGTTGGCCGCGCCCGCGCCCGCCGCGACCGGAATCGAGGCCGACCGCACCGACGGCCTCACCGTGCCGACCGCGGCCGGCCCGGGCACCGGTCGGTCCGGCGGCCCGCAAACGGGCCGATCCGACGTCCTGGCCGGCTCGGCGGGCGAGCCGGACGACGGCCTCCGGGATGCCGGCGGGCCCGGTGGGGCGCCGGTCGACGGCCCCGGCGACGCGGAACGGCGGCTGCGCGAGGCGCGCCGGCGGGCGCGGCGCAGCCTGCTGGTGGCCTTCGGCGCCCCGGCCGGCCTCGCCCTGGCACTCGCGCTGGTCTACTACCCGCTCGCCACGGCGGGCGCGGTCCTCGACGAGCCCGGCTACGAGCGCCTGCGCCTCGGCGAGGATCGGGACGCCCTCGGGCTGCCCCGGCGGCAGGCCGACCCGCCGACCCCGGCCGCCGCGCCGGGCTGTGAGTTCTACACCGACGGCAACTTCCCGTTCGCGCAGCCGACCTGGCGGCTCTGCTTCGCCGACGGCCGCCTGATCAGCAAGGAGCGGATCGCGCAGTGACCGACGACCACGGGCGCCCCCTGCGGGTGGTGCTCGCCGACGACGAGGCGATGGTCCGCGCCGGGGTGCGCGCCATCCTGGCCGCCGACCCGGGCATCGAGGTGGTCGGCGAGGCGGGTGACGGCCATGGGGCCGTGGAACTGGTCCGGGCGCACCGGCCCCGGGTGGCGCTGCTGGACATCCGGATGCCCCGGCAGGACGGGCTGGCCGCGGCGGCCGAGATCCGCCGGCTGGTGCCGGAGACCGCCACGGTCATGCTCACCACGTTCGGCGACGACGACCTGATCGCCCGGGCGCTCGGCCACGGGGCCAGCGGGTTCCTGCTCAAGTCCGGCGACCCCCGGGAGCTGCTGGCCGGCCTCCGGGCGGTGGCCGACGGCGGGGCGTACCTGTCACCGCGGGTGGCGCGCCGGGTCATCGAGCTCAGCGGCGGCCGGCTCGCCCAGGGCCCGTACGCGCGGGACCGGCTGGCCGGGCTCACCGACCGGGAGCGGGACGTGCTCGCCCTGGTCGGGGCGGGGCTGTCCAACGCCGAGATCGCCCGCCGGCTGCACCTCGTCGAGGGCACCGTGAAGAGCTACCTGACCAGCATCTTCACCCGGCTGGACGTGCGCAACCGGGTGCAGGCGGCGATCCTCGCGTACGAGGCGGGGCTGGTCCCGCCCACCGGCTGACCAGCCCCGCCCCGCTCAGGCGTCCCGGCGGCGCAGTGCCCAGCTGCCCAGGGCCAGCGCGGCGACGGCCCAGCCGGCGAGCAGCAGCAGGCCGACCGCCGCCGGGTAGGGCTCGGTGTCCCCGGCCAGGAAGTGGTTGCCGGCCACCCCGGGGAACGCGTCGGCGATCCGGGTGAGCGCGGTGATCCCCGGCTCCTGGAGGGACAGCGGCACGATCATCAGCAGCGCGAAGAGCACGGTCAGGGTGAGCACCGCGCCGCGCAGCGCCGCCGCCAGCCCGAGCGCCAGCACGCCCACCAGCGCGAGGTACGCGGCCGAGGCGACCACGTCGGCCACGGTCCCGCCCAGCGGGGCCCGGCCCCACTCGCCGAGCACCGGCCCGGCGACCGCCGCGCCGACCGTGCCGACCAGCAGCCCGGCGGGGAAGGTGACCGCGCCGACCACGACCGCCTTGGCCGCCAGCACCCGTACCCGGGACGGGGTGCAGCGCAGCGTCGTCCGGATCGTGCCGGTGGCGTACTCGCTGGTGATCGAGAAGAGGCCGATCGCGAGCACGACGTACTGGGTGAGCTCCAGCGCGCCCGCGACCACCTCGCCGACCGGCACGACGCCGGGGTTCACGGTCGGGTCGTCGTCGGTGTTGGCGTTCACCGCGTAGATGGCGAGCTGGCCGGCCGTGGCCGCCATGGTCAGCACGGCGGCCAGCAGCGTCCACCACGTGGATCGGACCGACCAGAGCTTGGTCCACTCGGCGGCCACGGCCCCGGTGAACGGGCGGCCCACCGGTGCGGGCCGGGAGGCCGGCCGGGTCGGGGTGACGGCGGGCAGGGCGGTCATCGGGTCTCGCCTCCGGTCGGGCCGGCCGCGTACTCCACGCTGCCGGCGGTGAGTTCCAGGAACGCCTCCTCCAGGGAGGCGGCCACGGGGGTCAGCTCGTGCAGCCGCACCCCCAGCTCGTACGCGAGATCACCGATCCGGCCGGCCGTGGCGCCGGTGACGGCCAACCCGCCCTCGTCCGGGCTGACCGCCGCCCCCTCGGCGGCCAGCCGGGCACCCAGCGCCGCCAGGCCGGCGGGCTCGGGCCCGCGTACCCGGACCGAGCTGGCCGGGCGGGCCGCGATCAGCTCGTCGAGCGGCGCGTCGGCGACCAGCCGGCCCCGGCCGAGCACCACCACCCGGTCGGCGGTCTGCTGCATCTCACTCATCAGGTGACTGGAGATGAGCACGGTCCGCCCCTCGTCGGCGAGGCCCCGGGTGAACCGGCGGATCCACCGCACCCCGTCCGGGTCGAGGCCGTTCACCGGCTCGTCGAGCAGCAGCACCGGCGGGTCGCCGAGCAGCGCCCCGGCGATGCCGAGCCGCTGGCCCATGCCGAGCGACAGCGCGCGTCCCGGCTTCGCGGCGGCCCGTGCGTCCAGCCCCACCAGGTCGAGCACCTCGTTCACCCGGCGGGCCGGGATGCCGTTGCTGCGGGCCATCGCCCGCAGGTGCGCGTGCCCGGAGCGGGCCGGGTGCACGCCGGTGGCGTCGAGCAGCGCGCCGACCTCGTGCAGCGGGTACCGCAACTCCCGGTAGGGCCGGCCGTTGACCAGGGCCTGCCCGGCGGTCGGCCGGTCCAGCCCGAGCACCATCCGCATGGTGGTGGACTTGCCGGCGCCGTTCGGGCCGAGGAAGCCGGTCACCTGCCCCGGTCCGATCTCGACGGTCAGGTCGTCGACCGCGGTGGCCGCGCCGAACCGTTTCGTCAACCCACGAAGTGTGATCATGCGCCGACGGTAGGGAGCGGAGGTGGTGGCGCACCGCCACCGATCGGCACCGCCGCACCCTGACTTTCGTCAGGTCCGGCGCACCACGAACGCGTCGGGCATCCGGAAGGTGAGGTTGTCCGGGCACCACGGCGGCCGGACCACGGTCGCGCCGTCGAGCAGCGGCGCGGCCTCGGCCACCACCACGGCCGCCTCCATCCGGGCCAGCTGCGCCCCGACGCACCGGTGCGGGCCGGCCCCGAAGGCCAGGTGCCGGCGGGAGCCGCGCTGCCCGGGCCGGAACTCGCCGGGCCCGGCCACCACCGCCGGGTCCCGGCCGGCCCGGGCCAGCCAGGCGACGATGCTGGTCCCGGCCGACACGGCGACCTCGCCCAGCGTGGTGTCCACGGCCGCCACCCGCCGCCAGGTGACGATCGGCGGCTCCAGTCGCAGCCCCTCCTCGACCACGTCGGCCGCGGTGACCTCGCCCGCGCGCAGGCCGGCCCGTACCGCCGGTTCGCCGGCGAGCCGGTGCAGCAGCAGGGTGAGGAACTGGGAGGTGGTCTCCTGGCCGGCGACCAGCAGGAAGAACAGCGCGCCGACCACCACGTCGGGGGAGTGCCCGGCGGCGCGCAGCCGGGCGGCCAGCCCGCCCCCGGTGGCGGCGAACGCGCGCAGCACGGTGTGGAACCGGCCCACCTCGGCGGCGAGAGCGAGCTGCCTCGACTCGTCGAGCGGCGCCCAGAACAGCTCCAGGGCGGCGCGGGCGAAATCCTTGACCGCGCCCACCGGGGCGTCCGGCAGCTCGACCAGCCGGGCCAGCACCAGCAGCGGCAGGTCGGCGGCGAGCCCGGCGTGCAGGTCGACCGGCTCGCCCGCGGCGAGGGCGGCGGCGAGCCGGGCCACCCGCTCCCGCACCAGGCCGGTCAGCCAGGGCCGTTGGGCGGCCACCCGGTCCGGGTGCAGCGCGTCGGCGACGATCCCGCGGATCTCCGGGTGGCTGGCCGCCGCGTTGTTGGCCAGCGTCGGCGGCAGCCGGAACCGGTGCCCGGCGAGCACCCGCAGCGCGGCCACCGGGATCGGCGTCACCGCGTCCAGCGCGTTGTCCGGGTGGAACGTCGCCGGGTCGGTGAGCAGCCGCCGCACCAGCGCGTGCCGGGTCACCACCAGATGGGGCACGCCGACGTGATCGACCACGGTGGCCGCGTCGGGCCACGGTCCGTCGACGGACTCGCCCCAGCCCCGGAACAGCACGGCGCCACGCTAACGGGCGGCTCCCGGCGGAGCCGGGTCCAGCTCCCACACGGTGGTGTGCTTCACCCGTACGCTCTCCAGCGCCTCCGGCACCGGCACCTCGTACGCGCCCAGTTCGTGGAAGCGCTCGCGGGGCAGGAAGGCCCGGCCGGGGTCGCCGACCAGCACCCGGGCGCCGGACCGCGCGGCCCGGAGCAGGAAGCGCAGCATCCGGCGGGCCATGGCCTCGCTGTAGAAGACGTCCCCGGCGAGCACCACCTCGGCGTCCCCGGCGTCGCCGTCCAGGATGTCGCCGAGTTCGGCGTCGACGCGTACCCCGTTGGCCTCGGCGTTGAGCGCGACGGCCGCGACGGCCCGCTCGTCCACCTCGACGGCGCGGACGGCGGCCGCGCCGCACCGGGCGGCGGCGATGGCGACCAGGCCGGAGCCGGAGGCGAGGTCGAGCACCCGGCGGCCGGCGACCAGCTCGGGGTGGTCGGTGACGTAACGGGCGAGGGCCTGGCCACCGGCCCAGGCGAATGCCCAGAACGGCGGCGGCTGGGCGCTGCGGAACTCGCCCTCGGTCAGCTCCCAGAGGCCGATCGGCTCGTCGGCCTGGTGCAGCCGTACCTCGGGGACGAAGGCGACCGGGGCGAGCCTGGCGTGCAGCCGGACGAAGGTCGCGGACAGGTCGGACACCGGGTGATTCTGTCGTACGCCCGAAGCCGGCCGGCGGGCGATCCCGGGCGTGTCGCGGTGTGGTCGTGACCGGTTCACCACGTTCGGTGACACCGGGCCCCGGTGTTGACGGTCCGTGCGAACACGCCCGTCTACCGGGGCGCCGATGGCGCTCCTAGCGTTCCGGGTGGACGCGGCCGACGGGAGGGAGACGGTGGTGAACGGGTGGCGGTACGCGCTGCGGATCGGAGTCGTGCTGACCTGCCTGGCGGGGGCCGGGCTCGGCGCGGCCGTGCCGGCCGGAGCGGCGGCCGCCTTCTCCACCGAGCTGAGCGGCCTGCCGGACGAGTTCACCGCCGGCGACCGGGTGGAGACCCTCTCCGCCGTGGTGTCCCGCACCGACGGGGGTGGCTGCGTCAAGGTGCGCTGGTCGATGCTGCTGCGCGTGCAGGGCCTGCGGCTCGACCAGGTCAAGGTGGACCGGGTGGAGGACAGCGGCTCCTTCCCGCTGGAGATCCGGACCGAGGGGGACACCGCCCGGCTGACCGACCGCGAGCTGGACCCGGGTGTGCTCTGCCCGGGCCGCACCGTCACGGCCCGCTACCGGGTGGCCTTCGCCGAGGACGTGGGCCGGGGGCGGGTGAGCTTCGCCGCCGAGGCGTACGACCCGCAGTTGCGCCTGCTGGCCCGGCGAACCGCCGACCGCCGGGTGGTGGGGGAGGAGGCGACGGCCGCGCCGACCGAGGCGACACCGGACCCTACGGAGACCGGCGACGGGCCGGCCGACCCGGCCACCGACGAGCCGGTGGCCGAGCCGTCGGCCGAGGCGGCGGTGGTGGAGCCCCCGCCGCCCGGCGCGGCGGGCCGCCCGGTGTCCGCGTCCGGCGGCTTCGGCGTGGTCCAGGGCGCCTTCCTGCTCGGCGGGTTGCTGGTCTTCCTCGGCGCCGGGCTGCTGCTGCGGATGCGGCGCCTGCTGCGGCCGGCCTCCGAGGCGCCGGAGGACCGGGGGTGGGCGTTCGAGCGGCCACCGGCCCGGTCGCGGCGGCGGTAGGGGTTTCACGCCGGGGCGTACGCCGTTTCGTGGTTCGCCGGCACGTCCGGTGCGGTGGTGTCGGCCGCCGGTGGGCGGGGCCGCAGCGACAGCACCCGGCCGAGACCGTCCACGTCGTGCAGTTCGGCGGCGTACTCGGCGGCCAGGGCGCGGCGCAGGTACTCCGTCGTGTCCGCGTCGGCCACGGACATGCCGGGCGCCGTGTCGCCAGTGGCGACCAGGTGCACCTCCCCGGCCAGCAGCGCGGACGCCTTGACGAACTGGCACAGCTCCGGCCAGAGCAGGTGTCGCCAGAAGTCGACGCTGACCACCGCGTCCAGGCTGCCGGGCGGGATGGGCGGCGCGATGCCGACGAGGTGGAAGTTGGTCGGCCCGGGCGGCGCGGCGTAGTCGAAGGTCAGCGCGGTCTCCGGCAGGTCGGCCCGGTCACTGCCGGTGCCCACCCAGAGCACCCGGGGCCCGGGGAGCCGGTCGGCGAGCCGCGCGACGGCCGGCCCGATCGCGCAGGACGACCGCCGGACGCACTCGTCGACCAGCGACCGGTAGTGCAGGATCCGCCGGGCCGCCTCGTGGCCCACGATCACGCTGAGGAACTCCCACTCCAGGCAGGGGTAGAGGGCGGCGAGCGTCCGGGTGTTCGCCATCATCTCGGCCCAGTTGCGGCCGATGTCCTTGTGGTGCGGCAGGTGCACGACGCGGGCGTCGTCGTCGAACGCGAAGTTGACGCCCGGCGGCAGGTGCCGGTCCACCCGGTAGAACAGCTCGATGTCCTCCATCCCGTAGCTCAGGCCGAACTCCTCGCGGTAGCCACCGATCTCGTCGAACGGGGCCCGGGGGAGGGAGATGTTGTGCGTGTAGGCGAGTGCCCAGCCCACCCGCAGCCAGTCCCGGTCGTCGTCCGGCGCGCCGGTGGGGAACCGCATGTCGCCACCGTGGGGATAGGTGCGGGGAAGCGCCGACGGCCCGGCGCCGGCCAGGACGGCGGGCAGGTGGGCCATGCCGATCTCGTCGCGCCGGCCGATCAGCACGGCCGGGCCACCGGGGACGGCGTGGTGGGCCAGGTGCCGCTCCAGCAGGTCGGGCAGGGCGTACGAGTCGGCGTCCAGGAAGACCAGCAGGGGCGCGGACGCGTGCCGTACCCCCTCGTTGCGTGCGGCGGCGCGGCCCCGGCGCTCGGCGAACTCCACCACCCGCAGGCGGAGGCCGGCGCCGGCGGCGAGGGCCCGGGCGTAGCCGGCGGACGATCCGCCGTCGCGTACCACGATCACCTCGAAGCGGTCCGGGGACAGGGTCTGGCGGGTCAGCGCCCGCAGCGTCAGCTCCAGGCACTGCGCGTCCTGGAAGGTCGGCATCACCACGCTCAGCTCGGGGGTGCCGGTGGTCTGCAACGACATGCGAGTTCTCCGTTCGTCGGACGGACGTGCCGCGGCCGGGCCGGGCCGCCGGCGGGCCCGGCGGCGGTGTGCGGAAGGCCGGAAGGGAGCGGGACGACCGGTTGCGGGTCGGTCGGCGGGGCCGGCCAGGGAAGCGGAGGCGCCCCAGCGACGATAACTCTGTGCATAGACGACCATCACCCAAAGCAGGGGTGGCATAGGGGGTCTTCGATCAGATCGGTTTACAAAAACTGACCTCTTGTAAAACGGCGCGGCGGCTGCCACAGTCTGGGCAGGAGTGCATGGATCGGAGGCTGACGATGGGCGCCGACACGATTACCTGGCGGGACACCCGCAAGCCGCTCTGGCCGCTCGCGCTGCTCGTGCCCGCGCTGCCCTTCGCCGCATGGTCGCTCTGGCACGCGACCGGCGCCGGCTGGGCCTGGTGGCTCACCCCGGTGATCGTCTTCGGCGTCATCCCCGTGGCCGACCTGCTCATCGGTGACGACCGGGAGAACCCGCCGGAGGAGCTGGTGCCGGCGCTCCAGGCCGACGGCTACTACCGCTGGCTCACCTACCTCTACCTGCCGGCCCAGTACGCCGCCCTCGTGCTCTGCTGTGCCGTCTGGACCCGCGGCGGGCTCTCCTGGCCGGCCGCCGCGGGCCTGGTCGCCACCGTCGGGGTGGTCGACGGCATCGCCATCAACACCGCCCACGAGCTGGGTCACAAGCGGGAGACGGCGGAACGCTGGCTGTCCCGGATCGCCCTCGCGCCGACCGGCTACGGGCACTTCCACGTCGAGCACAACCGGGGACACCACACCCGCGTGGCCACCCCGGAGGACCCGGCCAGCTCCCGGCTGGGCGAGACCTTCTGGGCGTTCTGGCCGCGTACGGTCTGGGGCAGCCTGCGCTCGGCCTGGCGGCTGGAGAGCGGTCGCCTCCGGCTCCGCGGCCGTACCCCGTGGACCTGGCGCAACGACGTGCTCAACGCCTGGGCCATGACGGTGCTCCTCTACGCCGTGCTGGCGGTCGCCTTCGGCCCCGGGGTGCTGGTCTTCCTCGTGCTCCAGGCGGTGGTCGGCTTCTCCCTGCTGGAGGTGGTCAACTACCTGGAGCACTACGGGCTGGCCCGGCAGCGCACCGCGGCGGGCCGCTACGAGAAGGTCGACCCGCGGCACAGCTGGAACAGCGACCGCACCGTCACGAACGTCTTCCTCTTCCAGCTCCAGCGGCACAGCGACCACCACGCCAACCCGCTGCGCCGCTACCAGACGCTGCGCAGCTTCGACGCCTCCCCGCAGCTGCCCGCCGGCTACGCCACCATGGTGGTCGCCGCGCTGCTGCCGCCGGTCTGGCGGCGGGTGATGGACCACCGGGTGCTCGCCCATTACGGCGGCGACCTGGAACTGGCCAACGTCCACCCGCCGGCCCGGGCGCGGCTGCGCGGGCGGCGCGTCGCCGCGCCCGGCCCGCTCAGTCCAGCTGGGCCGGCTCCAGACCCAGCTCGCGGGCCGCGACGAGCCGGACCCACTCGGCGATCTGCCGGCGGGTGATGACCCGCTCGTGCACCGCGAGCTGCACGGCCAGGCCGTCCATCACGGCGCTGATCCGCCACGCCGCGCCGGCCGGGTCGGGGCAGTCGAACGTGCCGTCGGCCACCCCGTCGGTGATCACCGTGGCCAGGTCCCGCCGCCACCGCAGGTCGAGCCGGCGGGACAGCTTCTCCAGCTCCGGGGTGCGCAGCGACTCGGCCCAGCCGTCGATCCACATCGACCAGGAGGTCGACCGGCCGGTCGGGGCGTAGAGGCGGAGCATCCGGCGCAGCTTGGCCAGCGGCGCGGCGGTGGAGCGCACGACCGTGTCGAGCCGATGCAGGTCCTGCTCGACGGCGTAGGCGAACGCCTGCGCGAGCAGCCGGTCCTTGGTGGCGAAGTGGTAGAACACCAGGGCCTGGCTGACCCCGGCGGCCTCGGCCACGTCGGCCGTGCGGGTGTTGGCGAGTCCCCGTTCCGCGATCACCTCACAGGCCGTGCGCAGCAGCGCGTCCAGGCGGATCTCGGCGGCACGTCTCGTCACGCCGTTACCGTAGCCCATCCGAGTGACCACGAGGAGTTACCGAAGCGGCCGGTCCGGCGCGCGACAGTCGGATGCCGGACAGTGCGTCCGGGGCGACAATCCGCAGGTCGCCGCCCTGCGCCGCCCTTGATCGGCTTCCACCCAGGCTCCTAGGAAGCTCTAGGACCCCGAAACCCCGTCACCCGGACGCGCCCGGAAAGGGGACCCGATTTGGCAACCGTTCCCGGGCTCGGCTAAAGTTCTCATCCGTCACCGGGTAACAACCGGGGGCACGCGGACGTAGCGCAGCTGGTAGCGCATCACCTTGCCAAGGTGAGGGTCGCGGGTTCGAATCCCGTCGTCCGCTCGGAGATGCCGCCACGCATGTCGGGGGCAACCTCGGTGGAGTGGCCGAGAGGCGAGGCAACGGCCTGCAAAGCCGTGTACACGGGTTCAAATCCCGTCTCCACCTCGGCAGTTGACGAGGGCGATTGGCGCAGTGGGAGCGCGCTTCCTTGACACGGAAGAGGTCACTGGTTCAAACCCAGTATCGCCCACCAGCACGAGAGGCCGTATCGATCATTCGATACGGCCTCTCACTTTGCCCGCCCCCTCACGCCGACGCGCCCAGCAGCGCCTCGGCCACGGCCGTCCGGCTGCTCAGCAGCGACCGGCCCTGCCGGTGCGTCACCACCAGCCCGGCCGCCCGCAGCGCGGTCAGGTGCTGCGACACCCCCGCCGCGGACAGCCCGGTCCGCCGGGCCAGCTCCGTGGTCGACCGCGGCGCGTCCAGCGCCGCGAGCAGCCGCGCCCGGCCCCGCCCGAGCACCGCGCCCAGCGCGTCCGGCGCCTCCGCCGGGCACTCCCACAGCCCGCCGATGCCCCGGGCCGGGTAGGCCAGCTGCGGGACGTCGCCCGCCGCGATGCTGAGCACCGACGGCCAGACGAAGACCGAGGGCACCAGCACCAGGCCGCGGCCGTCCGGCACGTCCGGGGCGGCGCAGTGGCGCTGGCTGATCAACAGGGCGTCGCCCTCCCAGCGGACCCGCTCGTGCAGGTCGTTGAGGAGCCCCGCCGCGCCGCCCTCGGCCAGCCGCCGGGCCCGGTGGAACACCTCGGCGTCGAGCACCGCCCGGATCCGGGGCCAGTCGCGGGACACGGCCAGCCGCCAGTACGCCGCGATCTCGTCGGCGAGCCGGCGCAGCCCAGCCTCCGGATCGTCGTACAGGGCGGCCACCGTCGCCGGCCGCGGGCCGGGACAGAGGTCGAGCTGGGCGCGGACCGTGCCGGGCGGGGTGGCGCGGAGCACGGCCAGCTCCTGCTCCAGGTCGGGGCTCAGGCCGGCCGGCGGCGGGGTGAGGAAGTCGGGCAGGTAGCCCGGCGCGGGCGGGACGAGGTGCCCGAGCAGGCCGTCGAGCAGTCCCGCTTCGGCCAGCCGTGGCCGGACCCGGTTGGCCCAGGGCAGGTGGAGCGCGTGGCGGCCCGGGTCGCTCAGCACCCGGACGCCGGCCATCACCTCCCAGAGGCAGGAGAGCGCGAAGCGGACGCGTGCCACGCCGCCCGCCGACAGCCCGATCGCGACCACGCCGCCCCCCGTCGTTTCAGCCAGGACTGAAACATTACGGCGGCCGGCGGCGCCGCCGGAGACTGGCCGGGTGAACGAACACCACACCCGAGCCCTGCACTTCCGTTCCCTGCACGTCCCCGGCGAGCCGCTGGTCCTGGTCAACGCCTGGGACGCGGCGAGCGCCCGGATCGTCGCCGCGGCCGGCGCCCGCGCGATCGCCACCACGAGCGCGGGCGTCGCCTGGAGCCGCGGCGCCCCGGACGGTGACGCCCTCGGCCGCGAGACCGCCGTCGACGTCGTCCGCCGCGTCGCCGCCGCGGTGCCGCTGCCGGTCACCGCCGACATCGAGTCCGGGTACGGCGACACCGCCGACGAGGTCGCCGGGACCGTGGCCGCCGTGCTGGCCGCCGGCGCGGTCGGGGTGAACGTCGAGGACGCCCGGCACGACGGCGGTGCGCCGTTGCGCCCGGTCGAGGAGCAGTCCGCCCGGCTGGCCGCCGTCCGGTCCGCCGCCGACCGGGCCGGGATCCCGCTGTACGTCAACGCGCGCGTCGACACCTTCCTGCGCGGCGCCGGCGGGATCGAGGAGACCGTGGCGCGGGCCGGGGCGTACCTGGCCGCCGGGGCGGACGGCATCTTCGTGCCCGGGGTGGTCGATCGGGACACCGTGGCCGCCCTGGTCGCCGCCATTCCGGCGCCGCTGAACGTGCTGGTCGGGCCGGGCGCCCCGCCGGTGCCGGAGCTGGCGAGGCTCGGGGTGGCCCGGGTCAGCCTCGGCTCCGCCGTCGCCGAGGCCGCGTACGCGGTGGCCCCGCGGGCCGCCGAGGAGGCGCTCACCGCCGGGACGTACGGCGCACTGGCCGGCGCGCTCGACTACGGCACGCTCAACGAGCTGATGCGCCACTGACCGGGTACGCGCACGGGGGCGCCGCGAGGCGCCCCCGTCACACCCGGCCGGGACCGATCAGCTCCATCGACCCCGGCCACGCTCGGCTCACAGCGGCGGGGCGATGTCCCGGCGCTCCTCGACCCGGCGGTACTCGACCGGCTCGGCCGTCGTGACCACCTCGCGACGGCGGCCCCAGACCAGGGTCGTCATGATCAGGCCGAGGACGCCGGCCGCCATGAGGATCCAGCCGACGACGTCCAGGTCGACCCCGCCGACGCTGGCGTCCAGGGCGAAGGTGAGGATCGCGCCGACCGCGATCAGGAAGATGCTGGTTCCGATACCCACGACAGCCTCCTTCGGGGGACGGTTGTGCTGTCGCCGCAGTCAGTACCCCGGCGGCGACCAGCGCAACCACCGGGCTGTGACGGCGGTCACCGATCGCCGTCCGGAGGCGCGGCGGGGCCCTGCCACGCGGCGATCTTGTCATCGGGTACAGTTGCACCCGTCGCCGACGCGAGCCGGTGACAACGCGGACGTAGCGCAGCTGGTAGCGCATCACCTTGCCAAGGTGAGGGTCGCGGGTTCGAATCCCGTCGTCCGCTCGCGATCCGCCCCCTCGCGGGCCGACCGTCGCCGGTGATCCGGCGGGTGCCCGGGCGATTGGCGCAGTGGGAGCGCGCTTCCTTGACACGGAAGAGGTCACTGGTTCAAACCCAGTATCGCCCACCAGCTCCTTGAGCAGCACGAAGGCTCGTCACCGCGCGCGGTGGCGGGCCTTCTTCCTCATGGCCGCACCGGCCGATCGGCGGGCCTCGACCACCCGGCCTCTCGGCGCCGGCGGTCCGCCGGGTCGCCGCCACTGGCCACATCGGTCGCCCGGCCGCACCGAGGACCTGGTACGGATCCGCCCAACGGGTTATGGAACCGCTGGCCCGCGGCATGACAGGGTGATGGCCCGTGGAGCTGGGAGGCGATCGTATGCGGTCAGTCAGGCAGGGACGGTGGCGGCGCGCAGCCGCCCGGCTGGGCGTGGCCGCCCTCCTCGTGACGACGGGAGTGGCGCTGGGCGCCGCACCCGCGCAGGCGACCGCCACCCGGACCGTCGCGTTCTGGAGCATGGACGAACCGGCCGGGTCCACGGTGCTCAAGGACAGCAGCGGCAACGGCCGCAACGGCACCGTCGGCGCCGAGGTCGTCACGGGCGCGCTCTACGCCGGCGCCACCGGGCACCGGTTCGCCACCCACCTGCCCACCGACCAGGAGTACGTCCCGGGCCACGTGAACCTGGTGCCGCACACCACCGACTTCAACCCCGATGCCGGGGACTTCTCGTTCACCATCCGCTACCGGACCACGTACTCCTTCGGCAACATCCTCCAGAAGGGACAGGGCGCGACGATCGGCGGCTACTGGAAGTTCGAGGCACCGGGCGGCAAGCCGAAGTGCCTGTTCCGCGGCGGCGACGGCGCCTCCCGCACCGGCTACACCGACGTGCCCATCAACGACGGCCAGTGGCACACGGTGACCTGCAACCGCACCTCCACCTACGTAGAGATGTACGTCGACGGGGTGCGGATGAGCCGGCTGACCGGGCCGACCGGCACGATCGCGAACAACTGGCAGCTCTCCATCGGCGGCAAGAGCCAGTGCGACGGCGTGAAGGTCACCTGCGACTACTTCGCCGGTGACATCGACTACGTGAAGATCCTCAAGGGATCGGGCGGCCCCGTCAACCAGCCGCCGGTGGCCCAGCTCGTCCCGAACTGCTCCGGGCTGGTCTGCACCTTCTCCGGCGCCGGCTCGACCGACGCCGACGGGGCGATCCAGGACCACCGCTGGACCTTCGGCGACGGGTCCACGGCCGACACCGTCTCCGTGCCGACCACCTCGCACACGTACGCGGCGGCCGGCACCTACCCGGTCACCCTCACGGTCACCGACGACCGGGGCGCCACCGGCACGGCGAGCATCGACGTCACGGTCGCGCCGGTGCCCGAGCGGATCGCCTTCGTCGGCCAGGCCACCGCGAACGCCAACTGGACCAGCCACACCGTGACCGTGCCGCCGACCGTCCAGCCGGGCGACACGCTGCTGCTCCTGCTCAGCCAGAACACCCACACCGGCACCGGCGAGCCCACCGGGGTCACTGGCTGGACCCGCCTGGACCGGCTCGACGGTGGCTACGCCACCACCACCGCCTGGTGGAAGGTCGCCGCCGCCGGGGACGCCGGATCGGCGGTCCGGGTGGCCCTCGACAGTCAGGCCAAGGGCAACCTCGTGGTGGCCGCGTATCGGGGGGTGGCGCCGAGCGCGCCGGTCTTCGCGCGGGCCACCGACCCGGCAAGCACCGCCACCCGTACCACCCCCTACGCGCCGGTCACCGCCGACCAGAGCTGGGCCGTGTCGTACTGGCTGCACGGTGACGCGGCGTCCACGGCGCTGACCCCGCCGGCCGGTGTCGAGGTGCGCAGCAACAGTTCCCAGACCGGCGGCGGCCGGGTGACCACCCTCCTCGCCGACTCGGGCAGCAGTGTGCCGGCGGGCAACTACGGCGGCCTGGCCGCGGTGGGCGCGGCGGCCAGCACGACCACGACCACCTGGACGTTCGTCCTGCGTCCGGCCTGACCTGGATACGCCACTGGCCGGCACCCCGTCGTTCGGGGTGCCGGCCAGTGGTGTTGGCTCAGCTGTTCCAGTTGTGGGCGACGATGTCGGTGGCC